>CALMDI010000027.1 GCA_937864975.1 uncultured Chloroflexota bacterium
TGGCGTCGAGCCGTTCACGACGATCCTCGGACCCAACGGCAGCGGCAAGAGCACGCTTCTCAAAAGCATCGTCGGGCTGACGACGATTTTCGGGGGGACGATTCGCTTCGCAGGGCAGGAGATCACGTCCAGCGCCACGGAAGCGATTGTGGGGCAGGGAATTGCCTACGTGCCACAGCGCAACAACGTGTTCACGGGGCTGACCGTGCGCGAGAATCTGCTGCTGTCGGCGCGGCGGCTTGCCAAAGCGGACGCTGCGCGCGCCTCAGGCGATGCGTACAGCCTCTTCCCCGTGCTGGAAAAGCGGCTCAGTCAGCGCGCCGAGCAGTTGAGCGGCGGCGAGCGGCAAATGCTGGCGATTGCGATGGGCTGGCTGGCGCGCCCGCGCCTGATGCTGCTGGACGAGCCAAGCGCGGGGTTATCGCCGCTGTTGACGGGCGAAGTTTTCCGCGTCCTTCAGCACCTGAGCCAGCAGGGCTTACCGCTGGTCGTGGTGGAGCAGAACGCGCGCAGCGTGCTGCAATGGTGCAGCTACGTTTACGTCCTGCGCGAAGGGCAGCTTGCCTTCGACGGCACCGCCGAAGCCTGCCGCGCCGACGAAGCCATGGTCAAGACGTATCTCAGCGTCGGCGGGAAGCGGGCAGGACTGCGGGCGAAGAGCTAAGTAGGGGCGGACACACAGGTCCGCTCCTACGATAGATACCCACCCCAACAGTTTTTGTTTAGTTCTGCTCGATTGTCAGCCAGATTTTCGCCACGCTGGAACCCTGCAGCAATTCCTCGAAACACGCGGCGCCGTTCGCCAGCGGCTCGACGCGCGTCCATGCGTCGGGCAGCCCCATGCGTCCCTGCGCCAGGGCATCCACCGCGTCGAGGAAATCCCCCCGGCTGTAACCAAATGAACCTATACTCGTAATCTCCCGACGGATCGCATCGTTCACGTCGAGCGCGCTGTGGCTTTCGTGCAGCCCAACCCAGACGACGCGCCCGCCGGAGCGCGTGGCGCTCTGGCAAAGCTGGCGTGTCGCGGCTAAGCCGACCGCATCGACGGCGAGATCGGCATTCTGGCGCAGCGCGTCGTCGCTCGCTTCCACCACGATGGCGCCTTCTGACGCCGCCATCGCACGGCGCTCCGCGTTGAGATCGACACAGTAGATAGTTTCGACGCCGCGATTTCGCAGCGCCTGAATCGCCAGCAGACCAATCGGACCCGCGCCCGCGACCAGCGCCGTCTCGCCCGCCTGCGCCATGCCAATGCGCGCGGCGTGGACGCCACAGGCGGCAGGCTCCGCCAGCGCGCCCTGCTTCAGCGACAGGTCTCCCGGCAGTGGGATAACCGCATCGGCGCGGACGGCGATGAATTGCGCGTTGCTGCCCGGAAGATGCGCGCTGTGCAGGCGTCGCGTCGCGCACAATTGATGGCGCTCGCTGCGGCAGTAAACGCATTCGCCGCAGGTGATGAGCGGGTTGACTGTGACACGATCTCCTACCTCCAATTTGGGAGCCATCCGCTCGGCGGTCTCGCCAATGGCTTCCACCGCTCCCGTGAACTCGTGACCCATAATGAGCGGCGGCTTACGCAGCGCATTTTTGCCCTCGTATCCGCTTAGTTCAGAGCCGCAGATGCCGGAGTAGGCAACGCGAATGAGGACTTCATCCGGTTGCAGTCCCGGCAGCGGGACATCGCGCACATGCATTTGATACGGACCTTCGTAAATGAGCGCCTTCATGGGTGGGGTCATCATCGTTTCCAGAGGAAGTAAGTGAACGAAGGCAATGATAGCACGGTCGGTATCGAGACGGGCTATCCAATTGGATACTGATTATAGGCAATGATTTTGTGCGGGTAGTCGGACTCAACTTCCAGATCGTGAATGTAGTAGCCGTCCGCGTTTTCGGCTTCCATAAGGATCACTACGTGGTTCTCGTCGTGCGCGATAACCTGGCGCACCCGCAGGCGTCCAACCTCAGCATAGAGGTTGCGAAACATCTGAAGCCACTGATCGGCGGAATAGCGCGCGAACAGATCATCCCGGTAGCTGTCGAGAATAAACCGGCGCAGGCGCTCGAAGTCGGCGCCGTTATAAATCGTCGTCTGCGCGATCAGGCGAATACCCGCGTGATTGGTCTTGAGAAGCTGCTTATCGTACATCGGTCGCTCTTGCCCGGTCGTAGGGTCTCATGATAAACCACGGCGCGCGATTCGGGAACCGTAAACGGGCGACCGCGCGGTCGCCCTACCGTTGCCAATAGGCTCCCGATTTCTGTTTCCCCGCGAGCGTTAGAAACCGAAACGGGCACGTCATATCGCGGCGTGCCCGTTATGGAGCAGCTTGGTAACCGGATTATTCCGACGTCAGGTTTTGGACCAGCCGGAAGCCGATGGATGCGTAGGCGACTTTCGGCTGCAAGTGATAGCGGAACCGAATGTCCGAGCGCTCGCTCATGCTCACGAACGTGATGCAGCAGTGCGCGTGCGTGAGCCCGACCATGCCCAACGGCCCGTTCTGGCGGCAGGGCTTCGACTCCACGACCCAGTGCGGCTCGATCCTCCAGTCGTCGCCGCTGTGCCCGTTCAACTTCACGCCGCCCCCGATGACCACGCCGTTCCCCACGCTCGTCGCGTGGAGCATCGGCCGGTGGGGGCCCGGCGCGTTCCCCGGGCTGCCCGGCCCCGGCAACCAGTTCTT
>CALMDI010000028.1 GCA_937864975.1 uncultured Chloroflexota bacterium
GTGCAAGCTGGTCAAGCGCAAGGGTGTGATCCGCGTGATCTGCGAGGATCCCCGGCACAAGCAGCGTCAGGGCTAGGCTGGGTTTAGAGGAGAGATAAAGCGTTATGGCGCGTATTGAAGGTGTCGATCTGCCGCGTGACAAGCGGGTCGAAATTGCACTAACCTACATTTATGGCGTGGGTCGTCCGACCAGCAAGCAACTGCTCGAACAGACCCGTATCAGCCCCGACACGCGCGTGCGCGACCTCACCGAATCGCAGGTGCAGTCGCTGCGTGAAGCGCTGGCGCCGCTGACGACCGAAGGCGATCTGCGCCGCGAGGTGCAGCTCAACATCAAGCGCCTCTCGGAAATCGGCAGCTACCGCGGGCTTCGCCATCGCCGCAGCCTGCCGCTGCGCGGTCAGCGCACCCGCACTAACGCCCGCACCCGTCGCGGTCCCAAGAAGACCGTCCCAGGGCGTGGTCGTCGTCGCGGCGCGACCAAGAAGTAAACCGTCGCCGACCGAGTCCGCCGTCGTTCCCCTGTGGGCGCGACTGGCGGATTTTGCCTGCGAATGTTGAGAGTGACTATCAGACTGCGCCCTGCCGGATCGATTGCAGGGCGCTTCTGCCAGCAAAAGCCAACCAGACGTTGGGAGAGAAGTAACCTATGGCACGTACAGCAGGAGCGAAGCGAACCGGCGGTACAGCGCGCCGCACAACCCGCAGAGCGACCAAGAACATCCCTTACGGGCAGGCGCATATTTTCGCCACGTTCAACAACACTATCGTCTCCCTGACCGACCAGTCGGGCAACGTGGTGTCGTGGGCGAGCGCGGGCACCAGTGGTTTCAAGGGCAGCCGCAAGAGCACGCCCTATGCCGCTCGTGTCGCCGCGCAGTCGGCGTCCGAAACGGCGCAAACCCACGGGATGCAGGAAGTCGATGTGTTCGTCAAGGGTCCCGGTCCGGGGCGCGAGGCGGCAATCCGCGCGATTCAGGCAAGTGGTCTGAAGGTGCGCTCGATTACCGATGTGACGCCGGTCGCGCACAACGGCGTTCGCCCGCCGAAAAAGCGCCGCGTTTAATTCAGTCGCTCATCACTAGCTTTAGGTTTTATCCGGGAGGGGACTGAATTGGTAACACAGAATATGGTGCTGCCGCACAAGGTTGAAAGCGACGCCACCACGCAGAAGTATGGGCGGTTCGTCATTAGCCCGTTGGAAAGCGGCTATGGGTTGACGCTCGGCACGGCGCTCCGGCGCGTGCTGCTGTCGTCGCTGCCCGGCGCCGCCGTGACCAGCATCCGCGTGTCGGATGTGCATCACGAGTTCTCCGCCGTTCCGAACGTGCGCGAGGACATGACGCAGTTGATTTTGCAGGTCAAGCAGCTTCGTCTCAAGCTGTTCGACGTCGAATCGGCGCGGCTCCGTCTGGAGCATCGCGGCGAAGGCACCGTGACCGCGGCAGACATCATCGCGCCACCGGAGGTCGAGATTATCAACGCCGACCTCTATCTCTTCACCGCCGACTCGCCCGACGCGCACGTCGAAATGGAATTTGAAGTCCAGGCAGGGCGCGGCTACAGCCAGTCGGAAGATCGTGGTCGCCTGCCCATTGGCGAGTTGCCGGTCGACGCCATCTTCAGCCCGATCCGCCGCGTCAATTTTGAAGTGGATCGCGCGCGCGTCGGTCAGCGCACGAATTACGACAAGCTCATCATGGAAATCTGGACGGACGGCGCTATTCGTCCCGAAGAGGCGCTCAGCCAGTCGGCGCAGATGCTCATGAAGCATCTGACCGTCATCGGCGGCGTCGATTTCCTGCCGGAAGCCTACGGCATCGGCGCGGGTGGTTACGAGCAGGAAGAAAGCTCCGGGCGCGACAACCAGCTTTACGACCGTCCGATTGAAGAGCTTGACCTGAGCGTGCGCGTGTTCAACTCGCTCAAGCGCACGGGCATCACCACCGTCGGGGACGTGCTCGACATGCTCAATCGCGGTCCCGACGCGATGCTGGCGATCCGCAATTTCGGCGAGAAGTCGCTGGACGAGCTGGTCACCAAGCTCAAGGAAAAAAGTTATCTGCCTGCCGACGTGGAAGTGTCGGCGGGTTTCGATACGAGTGAATAGGACGCCGCACGATGCGACACAACGTACACGGTAAGAAGATCGGCAGAAACACGGCTCAGCGGCGCGCGCTGCGCCTGTCGCTGGCAACGGCGCTGCTTCAGCACGAGCGCATTCAAACGACCGAGGCGAAAGCCGCGTTCGTTCGCGATTACGTCGAAAAGCTCATCACCACTGCCAAGCGCGGTCTGGCGCACGAAGACCCCGCGCGTGCGGTTCATGCCCGTCGGCTTGCGGCGAGCCGTCTGAACAATG
>CALMDI010000029.1 GCA_937864975.1 uncultured Chloroflexota bacterium
TCATTCCTCAAAGCTAAGAATCGATTTGTTCGTCGGTTTTGCCGAAGCGCCGCCGCCGCTGCCCGTACTCGATCAGCGCTTTGCGAAGCTCCTCTTTGTCGAAGTCGGGCCAGTAGGTGGGCGTGACGTAATACTCGCTGTACGCGCCCTGCCAGATGAGGAAATTGCTGACGCGCAGCTCGCCGCTGGTGCGGATAATCAGGTCAGGGTCGGGCAAGCCCGCCGTGTACATATACTGGCTCACCAGCGCGTCGGTGATCTCTTCCGGGGGGATTCCGTCCGCGACGATGCGCCGGATCGCCTGCACAAGCTCGTCGCGCCCGCCGTAGTTGAAGGCGACGTTCAGAATGAGCCGCGTATTGTTCCGGGTGTAATCGACCGCTTTCTGAATTTTCGCTTGCAGATGCGGGGAGACGCCGTCCATCTTGCCGACGTGACGCACCTGAACGCCGTTCTTGTGCAGCTTCTTGACCTCGTGATCGAGTACCAATTCCAGAATCGACATCAGGACGTTGACTTCGGCGGGTGGGCGTTCCCAGTTTTCGGTCGAGAAGGCGTAGATCGTCAATATCTCGACGCCGAACTCGACGCACGCCTCCAGGATGCGCCGCAGGTTTTCCTTCCCCTGGCGGTGTCCCTCGGTGCGCGGCAGCCCCCGCTGCTTCGCCCAGCGCCCGTTGCCGTCCATGATGATCGCGACATGCTTCGGCACGCGCTCCGGGTCGAGCGCCTCCGTTTTAAGTTGATCCTTGTCCGATACGATTGCGACCATTGGGGTTGCTCTAAACCTCCAGAATTTCCTTCTCTTTGCGCTTGCCGATCTCTTCGATCTCTTCGATGTACTTGTCGGTCAGCTTCTGCACTTCGGCTTCACCGTGGTCTTTTTCGTCCTCGGAGATCATCTTCTCGCGCTCGAAATCTCGAAGATCGTCGTTGGCGTTGCGCCGGATGTTGCGAACCGCGATGCGCGCGTCCTCCATCCGTTTGTGCAGAAACTTCACCAGTTCCTGCCGTCGCTCGCGCGTGAGCGGGGGCATGTTCAGGCGAATCACGTCGCCGTCGACGTTCGGGTTCACGCCAAGATCGGACACGCGAATTGCTTTCTCAATCGACTTGACCGCCGTTTTGTCGAACGGGCGAATCAGAATTTGCATCGGCTCTGGCGTGGAGATGGTCGCAAGCTGGCGCATCTCCGTGTCCTGCCCGTAATACTCGACCAACAGCCGGTCGACGAGCGCCGTGCTCGCCCGCCCGCTGCGGATGCCGCGCAAATCCTCTTCGTAGACGGAGATCGCGCCTTTCATTTTAGATTTCGTTTCATTGAGTATATCATCAATCATGGTGATTTCGAGCGCAACGAAGTGCCGTAGTGTTATACACGGCGACGCGCCAGCCTCCTCTGTCGTGGTCTGTATTGGTGCGGTAGAACGTGTGCCCGGACGTGTTGGCTCGTCCTTCAGATTCACCGCAATGATAGCACCGTTTAGGCGGCGCGCCCACAAGAAGCGCTCACCGCACCCGCGGCATCGCCACCACATCCATGACCTGCGCGGCGAGGCTGTACTGCCCGAACGCGGGAATCACGTATGCGCCCTGAATCATGCCGCGCATGTCGCGCAGAAGCTCCTGCGCCACGCGCACGCCTTCCTGCGGCGCGTGCTCCCCCGCCGCTTCGATGCGCGCGAGGATCGTCTCCGGGATCGTGATGCCCGGTATCTCGTTATGCAGAAACAGCGCGTGCTTCAGCCCGTACAGCGGCATCACACCCATCAGCACCGGCAGGCGCAGCGGCTCGCCAACCCGTTCCTCGTAGCGCTTCAGGAACGCCTCCACGTAGCGCGGATCGAATACCGCCTGACCGAGCGCGAAATCCGCGCCGGAGTCGATTTTCTTCCGCAGCAGTTGAATTTCCTTGTCGAGGTCGGCTGCCGCCATGTTCAGCGCGCAGCCGATGGTGAATGTCGTCGGCTGCCCGATGCTGTTGCCGACCTGATCGACGCCCGCGTTCATCCGCTGGTCGATCAACTGGATCAACCCCGTCGGCGCGATGTCGTAGTTGTCCATCGCGTCGGGGTAATCGCCAATGCGCGTCGGGTCGCCCATGCACACGAACAGGTTGCGTAAGCCGAGCGCGTGCGCGCCGAGCAGGTCGCCCTGGATTCGCAGCAGGTTGCGCCCGCGCGTTGGGAAATGCAGCACCGTCTCGATGCCGAGCCGCGATTGCAGCAGGTGACAGACCGCCCACGGACTCATCCGCATCCGCGCCGTGGGACTGTCCGCCACGTTGATCACGTCCGCGCCCGCTTCTTGCAGCAGTTTTGCCGACGCCAGCAGTTTATTCAGGCTGAAGGAACGCGGCGGCGCCATTTCGACGCTGATGACGAAGTTGCCGCTCGCCAGCTTGCGCGCGAATTCGGTCGCCTGTTCCGGCGCGGGATGCTCGTCCTCGCTGCCGTGCGGCTGGACGACGTGCAGGCGCGGCGTCGGTCGCTTCGGGTCGTCGAGCGCGCGGCGCATGGCGGCGATGTGCGACGGAGTCGTGCCGCAGCAGCCGCCGATGATGCTCGCGCCGAGCGCGCGGAACGTCAGCGCGTAGTCCGCGAAATAATCCTCAGTCGCGGTGTACATCGTGCGCC
>CALMDI010000030.1 GCA_937864975.1 uncultured Chloroflexota bacterium
CCAGCCACGGCGTCGCCACGTGCGTGATGAAAAACTGCGAGCCGTTCGTGTTGGCTCCGGCGTTCGCCATGCTCAGAACGCCGGGTCCTTCGTGGCGCAGCTTGAGCGCGCTCGGCTCGTCGTTCCACTTGTAACCCGGTCCGCCCGTGCCTGTCCCCGTCGGGTCGCCGCCCTGAACCATAAAGTCATTGATGACACGGTGAAATTTGATGCCGTCATAGAAGCCGTCACGCGCCAGAAAGACAAAGTTGTTCACCGTCACCGGCGCTTTATCCGCGTACAGCTCGACGTCGAACGCGCCCTTAGTGGTCTTAAAGTGCGCGGTGTAGCGCTTCGCCGGGTCGATCTGCATTGCCGGCGCTTGATTGTATTGCTTCGCCATTCGATGCTCCTTTGTTCAATTTCATATTACGAGCATACCAGAGCCATCCGCTTTCAGCAATCAGCCACGAGACGCCGACAGCAGACGTTTGCAGGCGCAATACACGACAATAATTGAGGGATTGACTGACGCTCCGCCCCGACTCTGCGCGTAAGATGAGAGAGCAGCAGAGGCGCGAAGGCGTCTTTTTACTGTGAATCGTGAGAGGCGTTATGAACGAGCGCTTACGATACGTCATCAACGTGAATGCATTTGCCGGTGTCCCAAGGGTCCGCCATGCCGCGCGTGCTTTACATCGAGGATAACGCCGATAACCGGCTGCTCGTGCGGCGCGTGCTGATGGCGTCCGACCACGATTTTACCGTTCAGGAAGCAGACAGCGCCGCGGCGGGCATCGCGCTGGCGCGCGCCCATCCGCCCGACCTGATCCTGATGGACGTCAGTATGCCGCTGATGGATGGGCTGAGCGCAACCCGCCAGCTTCGTCTGATCGAGACGTTAAAGGATATTCCGATCATCGCCCTGACCGCGAACGCCATGCACGGCGACAGGGAACGAACGCTTGACGCCGGATGCGATGGCTATATTCGGAAGCCGATTGATGTCGACAAATTACCCGATGAACTCCTCGCCTACCTCTAAAACCGAGCCGAGCGACGCGGGCATCCCGAACTCAGTCACGCCGCTTGAACCGAGCGAAGCGCATGTCCTCGTGGTCGAGGACAACGTGCCCAACTTCGTCCTCATCGCGCGGATGCTTTCGTTCATGGGCGTGCAGCGCTGCGAATGGAAAACGTCCGGCTGGCAGGTGGTGCAGTTCGCGGACACGCTGCCCCGTGTTGACCTGATTCTGATGGACATTCGACTGCCCTATGAGGACGGATATCAGGCGCTGCAAAAGCTGCGCGCCAACGCACGTCTGAAGGACACGATTATTTGCGCGGTGACGGCGGAAGCCAGCGACGATCAAATGCGACGCGCCCAGAAGGCAGGCTTTAACGGGTTCCTCGGCAAGCCCCTCGACCCGGATCGCTTTCCAGCGCAGATTCGCCGCCTGCTGGCAGGCGAAGACGTCTGGGAATGGAAATAATGACCCTCGACTCGCGATCATGTGTGTGTTTTTCAGGAGTTTCCCGTGAGCGCAGCACCGCATCCCCGGCGTGAGCCGCTCCCTCTGGGAGAACAGCTTCGGCAGCTCGCGTCGTTCGGGCGCGCGATCCAGCAGATCTTCAGTGCGACGGGTGTGCTCGTGCTTCTGGCAGACAGACTATCGGAATTTCTCCCGGTCGATGCGCTGACCGTCGCGCTGGTGGAGCCAGTCGAATCGTCGCTGCGGATCGTCCTTGACACCGACAGCCGCCAACGCCGGATCGATCTTAACGGGCTAGCGCTGCCAATCGAACCGGGAGTTCGACGAACGTGGGAAACCGGCGAGTTCTGGCAAAACGACCCGGAGTCCGCCCCGGCGATGATCGTGGCGCTCACCGCGCGCGGCAACCGCCTGGGCGTCGTGCGTGTGAGCAGCGCGCGCGCGCGTGAATATGACCAGAATGACGCTGCGGTCGTTCAACAGGTCGCGCAGACCGTGGCGCTGGCGCTGGATAACATCGGGCAAATGGAGCGCAGCGAGCGGCTTGCGCGCAACGAAGCGGTGCTCAACGCGATCACGGAGCGCTATCAGGGGATCATCGACCTGCCTCTCATGCTCGACATCACCCTGACCGAGCTTGGCAAGGCGCTCGGCGCCACCCGCGCGCGCATCGTCCTGATGCCGCTCGACTCGTCAGAGGCGCGCACCGGTGAGGATTAACCTATGACAACCGCTCTTCATCGAA
>CALMDI010000031.1 GCA_937864975.1 uncultured Chloroflexota bacterium
TCAAAACCTGCCCGCGCATCATGCGCGCGTTGCCGGGCCACGAGATCAAGCCGAGCGCGAGGAAAATGCTGATCGGACTAGGATCGAAGATCGTCACCCACACGATGAGAAACATCAAGCCGGGGATGGCGAAAAAAACGTCGGTGATGCGCCCCACGGTATCGTCAATCCAGCCGCCGTACCAGCCCGCGACCAGCCCCAGAAGGACGCCGATGCCAATCGCGACGCCTTCCGCGATGAAACCGATCACCAGTGAAATGCGCGCGCCGTAAAGTAATCGGCTCAACAGATCGCGCCCAAGCTCGTCGCTGCCCAGGATGAAGTCCGCGCCGGGAGGAACGAGCCGCGCGCTGTAATGCGGCTGAATGGGGTCATAGGGCGCGATCACAGGCGCCATCAGCGCGCCGAGCGCCATCAGCGTGATAATGACCAGTCCGATGACGGCGACCGGGTTGCGGCGGAACGCGCGCCAGAAGCGCCTGCGGTTGGTCAGGCGGCGCTCGCCCAGATCGACGGGCGCTGCGCGCGGCGAGTCTTGCGATACCGTTGTCGCCACCGTCGGCTCCTAGCTAAACCGGATGCGCGGGTTGACCACCGCGTAAATCAGGTCGGTAATCAGATTAATCAGAATGAACAACAATGCGCCAAAGACCAGAATCCCGATAATCACCGGCGTATCGCGGCGCTCAATCGCCGGGACAATCGCGCGTCCCAAGCCGGGCCAGTTAAACACGGTCTCGGTGACAATCGAGCCGCCGAGCAGATAACCCACGTCCAAACCGACGACCGTGATGATAGGAATGAGCGCGTTGCGAAGCTGGTGCCGCCCCAGCACGATGCGCCGCTGCAAGCCCTTCGCCCGCGCCGTGGTGATGTAATCCTGCCCGCGCACGTCGAGCATCGCGTTGCGCGTGATGCGCGCGAGCGTCGCGGTCAATTGCGAGCCGATGACGAGCGACGGCAGAACCATGTGAATCAGGCTGCCTTCCTCGTAGCCCGCCACCGGAAACAGGGCGATGCCATATTTCTCCTGCGTCAGCAGTAGCTGCGCGATCAGCGCCAGCCAGAACACCGGCATCGATACGCCGATCAGCGAAACGAACATGAGCAGGTGATCGACCCAGGAGTACTGCTTTTCGGCGGAGATAATGCCGATGGGAATGCCGATGAACAGCGCCACGATCATGCCGCCCGTCATCAACTGGAGCGTCCGCGGAAAGCGATAGGCGATGATGTCGATCACGTCTTCCGACAGCACGTACGAACGACCGAGGTCGCCGCGCAGCATTTGCCCAAGAAACTTGCCATAACGTTCGAGGAACGGATCGTTCAAGCCGAGTTCCTCACGCACCCCCTCGACCACTTCCGGCGGCAGGCGGCGATACTGCTCGCCCAGGACGGCGCGCAGCGGGTCGCTGGGCATGAGAAACGCGAGGATAAACAGGACGGTGAAGATGCCCCACAGAGTCGGAATGACCTGGACTAACCGCCGAAGGATATACCGCGTCAAGACGTGACCCCTTCAGTGTTCACAAGGCGCGTCCGACAGTTCGGATACCGCGCCTGCGCCGACATGTTGAACCATTATAAAACAGGGGCGACCTGCGCCGCCCCCATCCTGCACATGCTCACCGAATTATTCCGGTTGTGCCGCCGCGTCGATGCTGACTTCGGCTAAGTCCGCGGTGTGCTCGCCGCCGCCGCCGGGGTTGAACCCCTCAACCCACGGCTTTTGCAGCCAATCCACCTTGCTGTAGGCAGAGACGATCCACGGCGAGTCTGCCGTGATCAGATCGTGCGCCTGCTGGTACAGCGATTCCAGCTCGGCGGGGTCGGTCACCGTCATCGCCTCGCGCAAAATCTCATTCACTTCGGGATTGTTGTAGTGGGTGTCGTCGCGCTCGTCGAGGAACAGAAAGTTAAACACGTCCGATGGGTCTTGCAGACCGGCGCTCCAGCCGCTCAGGAACATTTCGACGTCCTCTTCACCGATGTGATCCCAGTACGTCGACGCATCCTCCGGCACGATTTCAATTTCTACGCCCAACTGCCGCAGGTCTTCCTGAAGCACGGGCAGCGAGAGTTCCTCCGCCGCGCTGGCAAAGACATACAGTTGAATCGGCGGAATGCCGTCGCCGTTCGGATAGCCCGCTTCGGCAAGGAGTTCGGCGGCGCGCGTCGGGTTGTACTCGTAGATATTCGCCGGAGTCGACGCCGGCATGGACGGCGGCAGGTAGCCGAGCGTTGCCGGGAAGCGCGCGCCTTCCATCAGATCGTTCCATACCAGCTCGCGGTTGAAGGCGTGCGCGAACGCCTGGCGCACCAGCGGCTTGTCCGCGAAGAACCCGGTGTCCATCTTGAAGCCAAAGTAACGGACATTCAGACCCGGCACCTCGTTGTACTGATCGGCAAATTCCTCGATCAGCGCCAACCGTTGACCAATCGGCAGGGAGTACAGCAGGTCGAGGTCGTCCTCCCGGTAGAGAAGCAGCGCCGTGTTGTCGTCGGGTACGTTCAGGAAGCGCACGCCGTCAATCATCGGCTTGCCTTCTTCCCAGTAATCCGGGTTCGCTTCCAACTCCAAGAAGTTATCGCGCTGCCATTCCACGAACTGGAAGGGACCTGTGCCCACCGGGATATTCTCAAAATCCGCAATCCGAGGCAGGATTTCCTGCGGAATGCCCGGCACGCCCAGCGTCGACAGGAACAGGCGGTTGGGTTCCTTGAGCGTCAATTCGATGGTGTAATCGTCAATGGCGCGCAACCCGCTCAGGTTTTCGGCGTCGCCTGCCAGCATTTCGTCGTAGCCGACAACACTTTCCATCCATTCGGGGTGCGCCGACACGGTGTCATCTTCATTCACACTGTATTCGGCAGCGGCAATCCAGTCGTCGGCTTTGAACTCGCGGTCGCCGCCCTCAAATTCCACGCCTTCGATGTCATGGAACAGCACGCCGGGGCGCAGTTGGAAGGTATACACCAGTCCATCGTCCGAAACGTCCCAGCTTTCCGCGAGCCTGGGAATGAACTCGCCCGTGTTGGCATCCAGACCGATCAAGCCTTGATAGACGTTGTTTATGACGGTGGAAATGGCGATGGTGGTCGCCGTAAAGGGATTGAGATGTTCCGGGTCGGGACTCATCGGAACGCGAAGAACTGCCGCATCGTCCTGCGCGCCCGCAGGCATGACGAGAAGACCGACCGTCATCACAATAAGGAACAGTGAAACGAATTTTCGAGTCATGTGCCGGTATCCTTTAATCTAACCTGGACGAGTAGACGGCTCGGCGGGAGAGAGATCACGGTCGGGGATAGCCGTTGTGTAAGTATACACATTTTGGGGCGGCTGTCCGTTCAATTTTAGCCGATCCCTGTCGGGTTCCTTAGTCAGAAATCATGCGGCGCTTAACCGTGCGTGGCACAATCGGCGCAATCGTCCATCTCAGGTGAATAGACCGATGCCGACCGAACCCAACCGCCAGCGCTCCTCTTCGCTCTCGATTGTCGGCAAAAGCGCGCTGCTGAGCGGGCTTGCCGCCGCAGGCTGGATCGTCTTCAGCCGCTTTCGGGTCGATCATCGCCTGCCGCTGCCCCCGGCGATGCACGCCGAGCGGGAGCGCGTTGAGAGTTCCCGCTTTCTGAGCGTTTACGTCGACCGCTCCGCCGCGGGACGACCTCTGGTGCTGCTTCACAGCATCAACGCCGCTGCGTCCGCCTATGAGATGCGCCCCATTTTCGAGCACTACCGGAAGAGCCGTCCGGTTTACGCGCTCGACCTGCCGGGATTTGGCTTTTCCGACCGCGCCGACCGTGTTTATTCGCCGGACGTTTACAGGGAAGCCATCCTGGACCTGCTGCGCCAGAAGGTCAACGAACCCGCCGACGTGGTCGCGCTGTCGCTGAGCGGCGAGTTCGCGGCGCTGGCAGCGCTCGACGAGCCGGAGCGATTTCATTCCCTCACGCTCATCTCGCCTAGCGGCTTCACCCGACGCGAAGAACAGGGCGCATCCCCGCAGGCAAACGAGTGGCGCGCCAGCGCCGCGCTCTATCGGTTTCTGGCATTTCCGTTGTGGAGCCAGGCGCTCTACGACCTGCTGACGACACGCCGCAGCCTTCGCTGGTTTCTGGAGAAAAGCTTCGCGGGGCGCGTGGATGAATCGCTCGCGGAGTATTCCTATGCGACGACGCACCGACCGGGCGCGCAGTTAGCGCCGCTCGCGGTCGTCGGCGGCAAGCTGTTCACGCCCGACATTCGCGAGCGCGCCTACGAGCGTTGAACGCCGCCGGTGCTCGTGTTATACGATCA
>CALMDI010000032.1 GCA_937864975.1 uncultured Chloroflexota bacterium
CAGCGTGACGATCAGCGAGGTAAACGGCGCTTCGAAGAACACGACGTTGCAGCGCACCATCAGGTACACGCCCGCCGTGACCATCGTCGCGGCGTGGATGAGCGCGCTGACGGGCGTCGGACCCGCCATCGCGTCCGGCAGCCAGACGAACAGTGGAATCTGCGCCGATTTTCCGGTCGCTCCCAGCAGCATAAACAACGTAATTACGGTGAGCATGACGCCGATATCAGCAGTAAACGGACCAAACGACACCAGCCGCCCGGCATTGCCGTCGGGCAGTTCCAGCATTCGCGCCGCCTGATTAAAAATGCCGAGGTCGCGCGTTTCGATATGCTCGTTGTCGGTGAACGCTTGAACAGCGGCATGGTCGCCTTCGGTTCCGGCGGCGGCTTCCTCACCTTGCTCGCCTTCCACCGGCTCGGCAATCGCGCCTTCACTTTCGACCTCACCGCTGTCTTCGCCTGCCTCGCCCTCGACGCCGACCGCCTCCGAAGCGGGCGCGTGCCCTGCCTCAGGATTCGCCAGCTCGCCAGGGCGGTAAAAATCCAGCGTGCCGAACGTCCAGAACGTCAGGAAAATCGCCATCAGCAAGCCGAAGTCGCCGATGCGGTTGACGATGAACGCTTTGCGCGCGGCATTGCTGTTGCGCCAGCCGACGCCTTTGGTCTTATCCCACCAGAAGCCGATCAGCAGCCACGAGCACAATCCCACGCCTTCCCAGCCGACGAACAGCATCAGCAGATTGTTGCCTGTGACGAGGATCAGCATGAAGAAGAGAAATAAGTTCAGGTACGCGAAAAACCGCCCGAATTTCGGGTCGCCGTGCATGTATCCCGCGGAGTAAATATGGATCAGCGTGCCCACCCCTGTGACTACCAGCATCATCGTCACGCTGAGCGTATCGACGCGCATCTGCCAGGGGATTTCCAGCCCATCGCCGGGAATGCGTATCCACGTCTCCAGAATCGGCGGGTTGACCACCGCCGCGACATTGCCCAATGCCGTCAGGTAGCTGTAAAGCAGGATGGCGACGAGGAACGCCAGCGCCGACGCGGTCGTGCCGATGATCGCCACCGCCCGTTCGGGCAGGCGCGCGCCCCAGAGAAAGTTAATGATCGCGCCGACCGCCGGGATCAGGATAATCAACGGGACGAGTTGTGGGTAATTCTCCATCAATGCCTCGCTTTAAGAAGTACCGAGGGTTGAGGATTGAGGGTTGAGTAAAAACAGTGAAAAGTCGAAAGTGAAAGTCAAGGCTTAATGCTCGTACTTTCCACGTTTTACTTTTAATCTTTCGCTCAAACCTCAACCCTCAAAGCTCACTACTTTCCTTAGCCTTCCATCTGGTGCAGATCGTCAATACTAATGCTCTGCTTGGAGCGGAAAATCGCCACGATCAGCGCCAGACCAATCGCGACTTCGGCGGCGGCAACCGTGATGACAAAAAAAACAAACAGGTGCCCGTCCATATTGCCCCACTGGCGCGCGAACGCCGCCAGCGCCAGATTTGCCGCGTTCAGCATCAATTCGACGGACATAAAGACCAGGATCGCGTTGCGGCGCAGCAGCACGCCCATCGTTCCAAGCACGAAGAGCACCACCGCCAGCATGACGTACATTTCAGTTTGAACCATCGTTCATGCGCCTCGTTGGCTAGTCCCCCGCGGACGGGTTCGTCTCGGCGGGCAGCGCGGGTGTTGGTTCCTTTTCCTGCGTGACTTCGTGCCCCACCTGCGCGGCGATCACGCTGGCAAGCGGTCGGCTGACGCGCCGCCGCATCGCGGAGCGGTCGCGCACGCGCGCTTCTTCCTTATGCGTCAGCACAATCGCGCCGATCATCGACGCCAGCAGCAGCAGCGAGACCAGCTCGAACGGCAGCAGGTAGCGCGTGAACAGGTCTTCGCCAATCGCTTCGGGTCCACCGAACACCGGGCGGGCTTCGTCCACAACCGCCGCCGACAGCGACCTCAGGGTGTTATCAACCGCGCTTCGCTCGCCGGAAAGCACGATGAGCTGGGTCGTGTCCGGTTCGACCGTGTAACTGCGTCCAACGCTGCCGTCGATCACGCGGCGCACGATGTCCCCATTTGGGGCGACGAATGCCCAGTGCTCTACCCCCCCTTCGACGATGAGCGGCGTCGAAACGTCGCCCGGCTCGAAGTCGTCAATCAGAATGCGGTCGGTCGGCACACCCGCCAGATCGACGTCAAACTCGCCGTCGCTGCCAAGATCGACCAGATCGACCACCCCTGTTTCCGGGAAGGCGTGGAAGAACGTAATGCGCGCGCTCCCCGCGGGCGGCGCGCTCACGTCGTTCGGAACCACGCTCAGCGTGACGTTGTCCGATCCGCCGTAGGCAAGCAGGGTTTGCGCGGTTTCGGGACCGAAACTGAACGTGCCAACGTAGGCTTCGCCTTCTTCGGGCGCGAACGAAATCGTGTATTCGCCAACCGGAAGCGTAATATAGTCCGATGCCTCGTTGAAATCGAGGTCAGAGGCGACCAGCAGATCATTCGCGTAAACGTCGACTTCGCCCATGTCGGGCGCGACGTTGAGCGCGCGCACGAGCGGCAAGTCCGCCACGGGAGATTGCTGGTCAACTCCGCCACTGGCAATCCCAAGCCCCGCGGTCAGCAAAAATGCGATGGAAAGCAGCACGGCGACCGGAGTTAGCCAGCGGTAGCGCGTTGGCGCAGCGCCCAATCGTTCCGCGCCCAGAAGCATGATGACAAAGATAAATAACACCATGATCGCGCCGGCGTAAACCGTGATCTGGATCATCGCCAGAAACGGCGCGTCGAGCAGGAGAAACAAAAACGCGATGCACGCCATCGTCACGATCAGGAAGAGGGCACTGTAAACCGCGTTCTCGCTCAACAGCATCATCACGGCAGCCGCAACGGCGATGGCGCCGACAATGATAAATAGCCAGAATTCTGTCATTGCTTTGTCCTATTTGAGCAGACGTCGTGGCTGTTTGTGCAGTTTAGCGCAAACAGACTCGAAATTCAAATGAGCGCGAACGCACGCCGCCCCCTGAATAAATCGTAGGGGCACGTCCGTTCCGGTGATACTCATGCGAACGCCGTGCCCCTATGCCAGCCCTGATCACCCGCCCCTAAAGCGGATTTTCCTGATCGGGAATCGAGCGGGTAAAAACGCCCGGCTCGGTCTTTTGCGGTGTCGGCTTGCCGCGCTCCGGCACCGGGTCGATCAGCATGTCCTTGACGAAGATCGAATCGCGCCGGTCGGTGAAGCTCAGTTCGTGTTCGTGCCCCAGCTCAATCGCCTGGGTCGGGCACGCATCTTCGCAGTAGCCGCAGAAAATGCAGCGGATCATATTGATCTCGTAGGTCTTGGCATAGCGCTCGCCGGGGCTGTAGCGCGCCTCGTCCGTATTCTCCGCCGCCTCCACCCAGATGGCGTCCGCGGGGCACGCCGCCGCGCACAGCGAGCAGCCAATGCACTTTTCCAGCCCGTTTTCGTAGCGGCGCAGGTGGTGCCGCCCCTTGTAGCGCTCCTGAAAGACCTTCACCTCTTCGGGATACTGAATGGTGATCGGCTCTTCCAAGACATGTTTGAAGGTTGTCGAAAAACCTCGAATGACGTTCACGGAAACATCCCCCTCACTTGCCTTGCAGTTCTGGTTTCGTAACCCCTCGCCCTGATACTCGACCGCCTCCCACATTGGGGAGAAGCTTAAAACAGCATCGTAAAGCCCCTCCCTCCTTGTGGGTGCTCAGGGGGTCGGCACTTTGTGCCGACTAAAGTTCCCGCCAGAGGCGGGAACCCCGCGCAAGGGGGTTGAGGTGGGGGCTCTTTAGTCTCTAATCGCTGCCGCTTTCGCTGCGCGCCGGGGTGCTGCCGCGCGGTTCGGCAGGCTCAATCCCCTGCTCCTGGGTCGGCTCTTCCGGCTTCTTGTCCGGGTTGAGCGCCGCCAGCATATCCAGCAGCTTCAGCGTAAAATCGTAAAGCGCAAACGGCACCGCGAGCAAAGCGCCGACGATTTGCAGAATCGCGTAGCCGATGCCGCGGCGCTCGCCCGTGATAATCGGATCGTCCTCAGGCTGCTCCTCTTCCGTCGTCTCGACCTCGCCCGCGCGGCGCAGCAGCAGGAACGCGCCGCCGACCACGACGAGGAAGAACACCCCCGCCGCGATGCCATAAGCAATCGGCGAGCCTACCTGATCGCCAATGACGACGGCGATTGGCGCACACGCCACCGCGACCAGCGCCAGCGGAATCAGCACCTTCCATCCGAACGTCATCAGGCGGTCGTACCGGATGCGCGGCAGCGTCGCGCGAATCCACACCATCAGCACCAGCAGCAGCACGACTTTGCCGAGAATGACCATCGGTCCGAGAATCGGCAGCGAGTCC
>CALMDI010000033.1 GCA_937864975.1 uncultured Chloroflexota bacterium
TACGCGCTCCAGCGCGCCATCTTCGCCGTCGACCGCCAGGACCCGCAGCGGCTGCCTGCCGCCCTCTATTCGTGGCTTCAGGCGCGGCGTATCGCCCGCATGGAGCGCGAGGTCTGCGCGACGGTGGACTGTGTGATCGCGGTGTCGAACGAGGACGCCGACGCGCTGCGCCCCTTCCGCTCCGACGGCAAAATCTCGGTCGTTCCCAATGGTATATTCGTAGAGGATTATCGCAACGACCGCTCCCGGCTTGATCTGGGGGAAAATGTGTTGGTGTTCACGGGCAAAATGGATTACCGACCGAATGTGGACGCGATGCGCTGGTTCACCGAAGCGATCCTGCCGCGCGTGCGCGAGCGGGTGCCGGAAGCTCGGCTCTACGTCGTTGGTCAGAAGCCGCACAAAGCCCTCGAATCCCTGCGCGACGACTCCAACATCGAGATCACCGGTTGGGTCGCCGACGTACAGCCCTTTTTACAGGCGGCGGACGTGTACGTCGCGCCGCTGCGAATGGGCAGCGGCACGCGCCTGAAGATTCTAGAGGCGATGGCGGCAGGCTGCGCCGTCGTCGCGACGTCGATGGCGGCATCCGGGCTTGAGCCGGAAGCGCGCCAGTCGCTCGTGCTGGCAGATGACGAAGCGACCTTTGCCGACGCGGTCATCGACCTGCTCGGCAATCCGACGCGGCGGCAGCTTCTTGGCGAGGCGGCACAAGCCGACGTTCAGCGTTATTACGACTGGTCGGCGCTGGTACCCTGTCTGCTGCAAACGTACCGGGACATCGGCGTTGATTAGGAACCGGGAAGCCCTTGCCGCGCGCAATCGCGCCCTGGCACATGCCTATCACCGATTGTCCTTTAAGGAACGCCTGCGGCGCGCGCTGCTGGTCGATCTCGCCCGCCTGCCTATCCCAACGGTCAAGCCGAAGACCGAGCGGCTTTTGCTGATTCGACCCGATCATCTCGGCGACGTTTTGCTGACGACGCCCGCGATTCGCGCCCTGCGCGAATCGCGTCCGAACGCCGAAATTCACGCACTGGTCGGTCCGTGGTCTGCCGACGTGCTGTCGGCGTACGACGAGATCGACGTCGTCCTGACTCTGCCGTTTCCCGGCTTCAACCGCGCGCGCAGCGGCTCGGAGCCGCCTTATGCGCTTCTGATCCGTTCGGCTCGCCATCTGCGGCGCATTGGCTACAGCGCGGCGTTCCTCTTTCGACCCGATCACTGGTGGGGCGCGCTGCTGGCAAAGGTTGCCGGGATTCCCCAGCGCATCGGCTATACAATGCCGGACGTAAAGCGCTTTCTGACTCACGGCGTCGAGCGCCAGGGCGGACACGCGGTCGAGCAAAGCCTTCGCCTTGTCGAGTACTGGACTCAAGGCGCGCGCGGCGACGTGACCCTCCGGTTTCCTGTCGACCCGGTAGACCGCGCCTACGTGGACAGCACTCTCGAAGCGTGGGGCATCGCGCCGAATCAGAAATTGATCGCTATTCATCCCGGCGCGGGCACACAGGTCAAGCAATGGGAACCGGCGCAATGGACGGTGGTAGCGGACACGCTTTCGGACCAGCTTGACGCGGCGATTGTGCTGACCGGGAACGACCGCGAGCTGCCGATAGTTCGGCACATAGCCGACAGCATGTCCTCGCGCGCGTGCCTGATGGTCGGTGAAACGAGCATCGGGCAGCTTGCCGCCCTGTACGCGCGCTCCGCCGTCACCCTCGGACCCGACAGCGGTCCGCTGCATCTGGCGGTCGCCGTCGGAACGCCGACGGTCACGTTGTTCGGTCCCGCCGATCCCATCCAATTCGGTCCGTGGGGGTCGCCGGATAAACATCGCGTGCTGGTGTCGTCCATCGGCTGCCGCCCGTGCCGCGTGCTGGATTGGAGCGGGGATGAGCCTGCCAACCATCCCTGTGTGCGCGACATTCCCGTCGGTCAGGTACTGGAGGCAGCGCGGCGGGTGGCGCGGAGATAGCGGTTAGCCTTAGACGGTCGCAACACGCCGCACCTGACAATCATTGGGCGAAGCATCACCGATTTTTATTCCGGTATTTCGACGTCGTCCAGGTTTTTCTCCGGCTTCGGAAAGGCGAGATCCATCGACTCCATTGCCTCGACGATGGCGCGCGTGATGACGAGATTTCGATACCACTTGTTGTTGGCGGGCACGATGTGCCACGGCGCGTTCGGCGTGTTGGTGAGGCGAAAAACGTCCTCATAGGCGTCGTGATAATCGTCCCACTTCTCGCGCGCCTTGAGATCATCCTTGTTGAATTTCCAGGTCTTGTTGGAATTCTGAAGCCGCGCTTCCAGCCGCCGCCGCTGCTCATCCCGGCTGATGTGCAGGAAAAACTTGAGGACATGCGTTCCGGTGTCCGCAAGCAGCTTCTCAAAATTGTTGATGTGCTCGTAGCGCGCCTGCCAGACTTCGCGCGGCGCAAGCTTTTCAACCCGGACGACGAGCACATCCTCGTAATGACTGCGGTTGAAGATACCGATCTGTCCCTTAGGCGGCACGAGCGCGTGAACGCGCCAGAGAAAGTCGCGTGCCAGTTCGTTCTCCGTCGGCGCTTTAAAGCTGGTCACGCTAATCCCTTGCGGGTTAACGACCTCAAAAACCTTTTTGATCGTGCCGTCTTTACCCGCCGTGTCCATCCCCTGCAAAACGATCAGCAGCGCCTTCGCACCCTGCGCGTAGAGGATCTCCTGAAGCACGTCGAGCCGTTCTTCCAGCGGGGCGCGCTCTACCTTCGCGGACTCCTTGTCGTAGCCGCCCACGAAATCGGCATTGTAATCGGCAAGCTTGACTTTGCTGCCAGATTCGGGGATGAGTGACTGCGTTTCCATCAAGATGTCTCCTGCCGGTTAACCGGCGGTCACTTCGGCTTCGCTGCGGGGCGTGACAACAAGGGTATCCTCGTTGCGATAGGTGACCATTCCCGCCGCGCCGCCCTTAATTTTTCTGACGTGCTTGCGCTGTGTCACATCGACGTTAACGCGCGCCTCGCCACGGCTGGCGCTGTAATAGGCTGCCAGCGCCGCCGCCTGCTCTATCACGCCATCCGGGATTACCCGTCCGTCGAACTTGACGAGGACGTGCGCCCCCGGCACACCGCGCGCGTGGAGCCACCAGTCCTGGGGGCTGCCTTTATCGAAGGTCACGAGCTCGTTCTGGCGGCTGTTACGCCCGACCCAGATCACGAATCCATCCTTTGTCACCACGCGCAGCGGCGCGCTCTTGCCGCCGCCCACGCGACCGCGCGGCTTGCCCCGCCAGTAGCCGCGCGTCTGAAGCGCCTGCT
>CALMDI010000034.1 GCA_937864975.1 uncultured Chloroflexota bacterium
GGCGAGAAGTTCACCCGACGCTTCGACGCCAACAGCTATCTTTACATCACGAAGGCGCTGGACTACTTCGACATCGGCGAGGGCGCGCCGTCGCTGGAAAAAGCGCTGGAAGCGCTGCAATGTCCCGTGCTCGTCATCACCTTTTCGAGTGACTGGCTCTACCCCGCCGAGCAGGGGTACGACCTCGTGAGCGCGCTCGAAAGTATCGAGCATCCGGTGACGTATCACCACGTCAACGCCTATTTCGGTCACGACTCGTTTCTGGTCGAGGTCGAGACGATGACGCATCTCGTCGGCGGTTATCTGGATAAGCAGTGGCAGCGGCACCGGGAGCGCCAGCGCGCCGACGAAACGATTGGGCCCGAGAGCCAGACGGCAAGGCAACGCACTGCAAATGCGTGAAAGTGGGTTCGACTCCCATTCGGGCCTCTGACAGACTATGAGAGAACAGGCAAGGAGCCTAGTGAATGGCAACGATCAAGATTCCAACGCCGCTGCGTCCCTACACGGCGAATACGGCGCAGGTGGAAGTCAGCGGCGATACCGTGGGCGAGGCGCTCACCAATCTCGTCACGCAGTACCCCGACCTGCGGCAGCACCTATACGCGGGGAATAACCTGCGGAATTTCGTCAACGTGTTTCTGGGCGAGGAAGACATTCGCTTCCTCGACGGTCTCGAAACCGAAATCGACGCTTCCACCAGCCTGCGTATCATTCCGAGCATCGCGGGCGGCACTCTCGAATAGGCTTGAGGGCGAGCCGCTTGCTCGCCCATAGTCGCGGAGGTTCCCATGACGACCACACCCGTCCCGATCCGCAGAATCGACGTCAACGGCTTGAAGACCGGGCAGGCGCTCACGATCCTTTTGTTGATCCTCGCCTTTGTCCTCAACAGTCCGGCGCTCGTGGCGTTCGTCGCGCTGGCGCAGCTGCTCGGCGGGCTGGATGCGCCTTTCGCGCCCTATCGCCTGTTCTATCAATATGTCCTCAAGCCGAGCGGAATCGTCAAGCCGCACGTCATCGGCGACAACCCGGAGCCGCACCGCTTCGCGATGCTCGTCGGCGCGATTGTCAACACGGCGGCGGTCATCGCGCTGCTGGCGGGCGTGCCCCTGCTCGGCTGGCTGCTCGTCGGCGTGGTCGTCGTGCTGGCGAACCTGAACTTCTGGCTCAACTTCTGCCTCGGCTGCTGGATGTATTACCAGTTCAACCGCCTGGGTATTCCGGGGTTCCGTGTCTCGCCGCTAAAACAGGGCTAAGGAAACGTCATGCCTGAACGGCTGCTGATCGTCCTCGCGCTCGTCGTCGTTGGTATTGGGGTTTATATTGCCTATACCCGCTACTGCCTGTGGCAAGCCGCGAAAACCGCGCCAACCGACGCGCTGCTAACACATCTTAAACGCGGCGTCCCGGCAATCCTGTACTTCACCATGCCATCTTGCATTCCGTGTAAGACTCAGCAGGTTCCGGCGCTCAATGAGATAGCCGCAGAATTGGGCGAGCTGGTGCAGATTATCCGCGTCGACGTGAGCGAAGACCTTGCCGCCGCCGAACGCTGGGGCATTCTCTCCGTGCCGACAACCTACATTCTCGACGCCCACGGCAAGCCCCGCGACGTCAATTACGGCGTCGCTGACGCCGACAAACTGAAACGTCAATTGAAAGCAGTGAGCGTATAGCGAGTGTTGAGTGCCGAGGTTTGAGTTCTGAGCAAGAAACAGGCGATGTCCACTTTTCACCTTTAACTTTTCACTCAGAACTCAGCATTCCGTACTCAGAACCGAGGATATTCCATGCAACCGATAGTCAAGCGCTTCGCAGAGCTTACCCACGACGAGATTCGCCGCTACAGCCGCCACCTCATCATGCCCGAAGTCGGCATGGATGGGCAGCGCCGCCTCAAGGCGTCCAGCATCCTGCTGATCGGCACGGGCGGCTTGGGCAGCCCGCTGGCACTGTATCTGGCGGCGGCAGGCGTCGGGCGGATTGGTCTGGTCGATTATGACACCGTGGACGACAGCAACCTTCAGCGTCAGGTGATCCACGGCTACAGCAGCGTGGGCGAATTGAAGGTCGAAAGCGCCAGGAAACGGATGCTTGACATCAACCCCGACCTGATCGTGGACACCTACAATGAGCCGCTGACGTCCGACAACGCGCTTCAGATCATGGCACCCTACGACGTCATCATCGACGGTACCGACAACTTCCCGACGCGCTATCTCGTCAACGACGCCTGTGTCAAACTCGGCAAGCCCAACGTCTACGGCAGCATCCTGCGCTTCGAGGGGCAGTTGAGCGTCTTCTACGCCAAAGAGGGACCCTGCTACCGCTGCATGTTCCCGGAGCCGCCCCCGCCCGGCTTGGTGCCAAGCTGCGCCGAAGCGGGCGTGCTGGGCGTGCTGCCCGGCACGATCGGCACGATGCAGGCGACCGAGGGGATCAAGCTGATTACCGGCATTGGCGATCCGATGATCGGGCGGATGCTGCTGTACGACGCGCTCGAAATGAGCTTCACGACGATCAAGGTTCGCAAAGACCCGAACTGCCCGGTCTGCGGCATCCCTGCCCAGCAGGTGGAATTGATCGACTACGAGCAGTTCTGCGGGGTTCCCGCGCACGATCACGCCGTCACCGCCGCGCCCGTCCAGGTGCAGACCCGGCAGATTAATGCTCAGCAGTTGAAGTCTCGGCTGGACGCGGGCGACGACCTGTTCATCCTCGACGTGCGGAACCCCGAAGAATGGGAGATTGCGGTTCTCCCCGACACGGTCAAGATTCCGAAGGGGCAGATCGAGATGGCGGCTTACGCCGTCCAGTCCGGCACCCAGTCCGTGGAGCAAACCATCCTTCAAAAGATTCCCCGCGACCGCGAGGTGGTTGTTTACTGCCGTTCCGGCGTTCGCAGCCAGAGCGTGATCGAAACGCTGCGCGCGCTGGGCTATGACTCACAGAAATTGGTCAACATGCAGGGCGACATCCTCGACTGGGCGAAGAACGTCGACCGCACCATGCCGGTCTACTAAATTGCATAAACGCCGAATGTGCAGGGCGACCCCTAAGGAGGTCGCCCTTTTGTTTGCCTAAGTCGATGTGAATTACGGCTGTGACGGCATCCGGTCGATGCGCCGCCAGCAGAAATAGCGCGTCCCATGACCGGGCACGTCGTAGGGCGTGGGCAGCCAGCCGAACCCGTTCCGCTGATAAAACTTCAGCGCGTCCTCTGTGGCGTTGCACCACAGAATCGTGCCGCCGTGAGCGCCCGCGTGCCTGAGGCAGGCTTCCAGCAGCTTGGTTGCCACCCGCTGACGCCGCATGTCGGGCACGACCGCGATGCTTCGCAGCCGCCACAAGCCACCCGGACGAGTCCCCGGCGGCAGCTTTTCCAGCGTCGGTGGCGCTTCGTGGTACACCGAGGCAATGCCGACCTGTTTCCCCTGCACATACGCGCCGACGTGCAGCGTGTCGCTCGCGTCGTCGCCGGGATAAATCAGCTTGTCACGCGGCTCACCGGGGCGCATGATCTGCCCGCGCAGCGTGTGGGTTTCCGCCGCGCGAACCTGTCGCACCTCTATTTGGGACGAGGGTAGCTTCGCCATAAGCTCATCCTGCAAACAAAAAGAGCGCTCGATAGAGGCGCTCTTGTAAATTTATCGCCGATACCCGTGTTCGGCTAAAACAAGAACAGGAGTCAAACCGGAAGTACGTCGTACTGAACATTGTCCAGGTCGCGAACGCGTTCAGAAGCATCGAGGATTTCAATTCCGACAACACCGCCGCTGGCATCATAGTCAAAGATAATGCCAGGAGCAATCTCATCCGAGGTCATGATATCCGCGTCGGTTAAGTCGATGTACATAGCATCAACTTTAGGGTCATAGCGAATTTTCATGATGTTCTCCAGTACTTCTGGACTTTGTCAGTGTAATACAATGTTACCACAGTCAGTGGCGTGCCTTCTTCGACGATAATACGCAATACCTGAGGCACACCGTTCACTTCGATAAGCGACTGATAGCCTGTGCGACCTTTTCGCTCCTCTACAACTTGCTGAGGCTCAGCCAGTACCTGCTCCAGAATGAAGCGCGGTATCTTGCGCTTTCGAAGCTGATCTTCCGCGTGTTCTGAAAGGCTATAGGCGGGTACATTTGTCGCCATGCATCGACCCAGTTTGCAGCAAACAAAAAGAGCGCCTCTGTTGAGCGCCCTTCGTAATTTATCACCAATCGCGAGCCTCAGCTCAGATACCGTTCCGGCAGCGGCTCTTCATGAATGTGATAAATCTGAAAGCCGCGCTTCATGTAATTGCTCAGCGCGTGCGGACCATCAAGGCTGCACGTATGCACCCACACCCGCTTTGCGCCGGTATCCCAGGCGCGGGCGATGCCGTAGCTCAGCAGGTGCTTGCCCAGCCCTTTGCCAATGTACTGCGGGCGCAAGCCGAAGTAAGCAATTTCCGTGTCGTCACCATCGCACGACAATTCGACGTACCCCGCGGGGATGCCATCGACATAGATCACGTGGACGCTCGTGCAGGGCGATTCGAGGATTGCGCGCAGCTCGTCGTCGGACATCAGGCGGCGGTCGTGCCAGCGCCACTGCTCACCGACCGTGTTGTACAGGAAGCGATAGAAACCCACGTCCGCGCCAGCCATCGCCATAATCATGACGCTGCGCCCGCCGGTCTCGTCCAGATACACGGGACGAAATGCGGACGGGTCAGTCATGTGCAGGTAAGTGGTGATGAGGTTGGCGGTCTCAGTCGCTCGTAGCGCCATCGGTGTTCCAGCCGCGCCTTCCGTAAGGTATAATCCACCTTTAATTGTTCAGGATTTCCGCCGTGAGCTAAAGCCCACAAGTCACTAAACCCAAACGCCGTTTTTTGTGAAAAAGTGACAAAAAAGCGGAAATAACTACTCCGAGGATTCACGATGGATTTTGCACTCACCGACGAACACCTGGCAGCGCAGAAGATGGTGCGCGATTTTGGCGCGCGTGAGGTCATCCCCACGATAGGCGAGTGGGATCGCAGGCAGGAGATGAACCCCGCTACCCTGCCCCGCATGGCGGAATTGGGCATTCTCGGCATCTGCATCCCGGTTCGCTACGGCGGTCAGGGCTTCGACTACATCACGCTGGGCTTGGTCTGCGAAGAGTTGGAGCGCGCCGATACCACGCTGCGCGTGATTATGTCGGTGCATATGGGGCTGAACAGCCTGTCCCTGCTGCAATGGGGCACCGAGGAACAGAAGCAGCGCTTCCTCGTGCCGCAGGCGCGCGGCGATGTCTACGCGGGCTTCTGCCTGACTGAGCCGGGCGCGGGCAGCGACGTTGCCTCGCTTCAATCGACCGCGCGGCGGGTGGGCGACAGGTACATCCTGAACGGCGAGAAAATGTGGATCAGCCTCGCGACCAAGGCGACTAATTTCCTCGTCGTCGCCAAGACCGACCCCGACAAAGGCGCGAGCGGCATGACTGCCTTCATCGTGACGCGGGACATGCCGGGCGTGACCACCGGCGACGCGCTCGCCGAGATCCGCCGCATCGCCGCCGAGGTGATGCC
>CALMDI010000035.1 GCA_937864975.1 uncultured Chloroflexota bacterium
AGAATGCCGCGCGCGACATTCACCCGCCGGGGTATTACTGGCTGCTCGCCGTCTGGCGATTGGCGGCGGGCGAGACCGAATTTGCGCTGCGGGCGCTCTCGGCGCTCGCCAGCGTCCTCAGCGTCGCGCTGACCTACGCGCTCGGCAGGCGGCTCACCAGCCCGGCGGCAGGCTTGGTAGCAGCGCTGTTCGTGGCGCTCAACACCTTCAGCATCACCTATGGGCAGGAAGCGCGCATGTACAGCCTTCTGGCGCTGTGGGGCGCGGCGGGCATGGTCAGCCTGATTTTGTTCGTGCAGCATCCGGGCAGGCGAACGGCGCTCGTGCTGGCGGCGGTGAACGCGGCGGGGTTGTGGACGCAGTACGCCTACGCGCTGGTGATGCTGGCGCAGGGCGTGCTGGTGGTCGCGTGGCTGATCGCGGAGGCGCGGCACGGCGTCCGGCGTTTCGCCTACCTGTTCGGCGTGTACGTGGTCGCCAACCTGTTCACGTTCCTGCTTTACGTGCCGTGGCTGCCCAACGCCGTCCAGCAGTTGACGACGTGGCGCGTCGCCGGGGTGGAACCGACGCCGCTGCCGGAAGCGATCAACCAGATTCTCGGCTGGCTGACGTTTGGCGTCACGTACCGCTATTCAAGCCCTGGCTCGTTCGCCATCGCCAATATCCTGCTCCTGTTCGGCTTGATTGTCGTGCGCGGCTACGGTCGCCCGTGGTGGCGGATGCTGGTGCCGGTCGCGTGGGTGCTGGTGAGCGTGGCGGTGGTGCTGGCGCTGGCAGACTTCCGCGCGTCGAATCTCAAGCTGCTGCTCCCGGCACAGATCGGAATAGCGCTGTGGCTGGCGCGCGGCTTGTGGGTGGTGTGGCATTTCGCGCGCGACGAGATGCGGCGTCAGGGCGCGGTGGTGAGTCCAGAGCGGATGGCGCGGCGCGCGGCGCTGTTCCGGGGCGCGGCGCTGGCAGGCGGCGTGTGGCTGGTCTTCAACCTGATCGCGGGGATCGAGCCGCTGTACAGCGACCCCGCTTACGCGCGCGCCGATTACCGGCTGATTGCCCGCACGATTGAAAGCCGCCAGCAACCGGGCGACGCGGTCATCCTCGACGCGCCGAATCAGGAAGAAGTGTTCCGCTACTATTATCGCGGCGACGCGCCCGTGTATTCGCTGCCGCCCGGTCTGGGGGGCAGCGACGAAGCCACACGCGCCGCCGTCGTGAACATTTTGAACGCGCACGAGCGTGCGTTCGTGGTTTTCTGGGGCGAGACGGAGCGTGACCCGAATCGAGTGGTCGAGACGACGCTCGACGCGCGCGCGTTTGAGGTTGCCGATACGTGGTACGGCGACGTACGGCTGGCGTCTTACGTGATGCCCGATGAGACGCTGGACATTACCGAGTCGGGGGCGCGCTTTGGCGAGCATATCACGCTCGTACGCTACGCCCTGAGCCGCGAGACGGTCGCGCCGGGAGACGTGCTTCAGGTGCGGCTGGACTGGACGACCGACGCGCCGCTGGACGAGCGTTATAAAGTGTTCGTGCAGCTTTTGGACGAGGATGGGGTGCTGGTGACGCAGCGCGACAGCGAGCCGGGCGGCGGGCTGGCGCTGACGACGACGTGGGAGCCGGGCGATGTGGTCACCGACCTGCATGGGCTGCTCATCCCTGACGATCTCGCGCCCGCTCATTATCTACTCATCGCGGGTTTATATAATCTCAACGAGCCTGCGGCAAGGTTGCCGGTGAATGAAGCGGATCATCTTCCCCTTCAATCCATCACCGTAGAGGACGTATCGGGAGATTAACGGGATGACGGTTCTCGTCACCGGCGGCGAGGGATTTCTCGGTCACAACATCGTGCATACGCTGGTGCGCCGGGGCAAGCCTGTTCGCGCGATGGTTCACAACGAAACGAAGGCGAGGCTTCGCCTGGGCGACGTGATGGACAAAATCGAGGTCGTCAAGGGCGACGTGCGCGACCGCGACGGCTTGAAGCCGTTGATGGAGGGCATCGATACCGTCATCCATCTGGTCGCCATTCCGATGGAGCGCGACGGGCGCACGTATGAAGCCATTAATTATCAGGGCACGGTGAACGTGGTCGACGCGGCGGCGGCGAAAGGCGTTCCGCGCTTCGTCAACATGGCGCAGAACGGCGCGTCGCCCGATCACTTCTCGCGCTTCCTTCGCAGCAAGGGCAAAGCGGACGTTTACGTGCAGGCGTCCGGGCTGGACTGGACAACGCTGCGTCCGTCGGTCGTTTTCGGTCGGGTAGACGAATTTTTCAACGCGATGGCGCGGCTGGTGCGGCTGACGCCCGCGATCTTTCCGATGATCGGCGGCGGCAAGTCGGAGTTCCAGCCAGTCGCGGTGGAGGACGTGGCGGAGGTGGTCGCGCGCTGCCTGGACGACGACGGCACGATTGGCAAAACCTTCGACCTGGGCGGACCGGAGGTACTGAACCTGGGCGAGATCGAGCGGCGGGTGATCGCGGCGATGGGCACACGGCGCGTATTCTTCCCCGCGCCCGTGAGCCTTCTGCGCCCCGCCGTGTGGGTAATGGAAAAGACGCTGCCCGGCACGCCCGTGCTTTGCCCCCCGGATCCGCCGGTCCCGCCAGGCCCGCCGGCCCCGCCGGTGCTGCTCGCCTTGTCCTGTTCCTCGGCATTGGTGAGCAGGAGCTTTGATTCCTGCTTTAGGCGCGCCGCAGTCTTCTGCAGGAGTGCCCGGTGGCTGCCGTTCCAGTCCGAACGGAAGTGCTCGGCATCCTGGCCCTTCCAGGCCGGGGTGTTGTTGATCTGGCCGCTCAGCTGCGTGGACTGCTGCAGCAGCAGGTCAGCCGTCTTGCTGAACTGCCGTGCCAGCGTGCGCAGCTGGTCAACATCGGCGCCCCATAAATTTCCTGCCACCAGGCATCCCCCAATCTTTTGAACAGCGGTCCCTGACGCTGCAGGCCCAGCCTAGTAACAAACCCGGGACGCGCGCGATGGGGTGGTCTCCCCATCGTCGCAGGCGCTACCTGCGGTCGGAGTCCTCCAGCACGGCGGCCCTGCGTGCACGCAGCGCGAAGAAGGCGCCGAACGCGAACACCTGCGTAACCACCACCAGCACGATGGCTCCTGCGATCTTGTTGCCGCCCAGGATCATGGTGAGCCCAACGATTGCGGATAGGAGGGCCAGGAGCGGGAGCAGCATGTAGCCCAGCACAAAGAGGGTTTCCGGTTTCTTCAACATTCCTAGTCCTCAGTCCTTGACCATTTGGTGAATCTGTAGCGCGTGCCGTTCTCTGCTGTCATCCAGCCGTCCGGAGGG
>CALMDI010000036.1 GCA_937864975.1 uncultured Chloroflexota bacterium
CTGACGGTAATGCCGTGTTCGCGCAGGTCGCGAACGTAGCTTTCCGTCCCCTCCGTGTCGCCGTTGAAAAGCTCGATCAGACCGGGCCAGTACATCGAATCGTTCTGCCCGATGACGAGGAAACCTTTGCCGTCTTCGTCGACGAAGTAGCGACCGTTTGACGCGACGGAGATATAGCCGCGATAGGTGGGCAGCTCCACCGAAGAATCCTCCTGAGCCTGAAGCGCCCCGCCGAGGAGCACGCCAACCAAGACCAACAGCGCCGTATGTCGTCGCATCATTTAGCCTTTGATCCCGGTAATTGCCACACTCTCGACAAAGTAACGCTGAAGCAGAATGAAAACCACGATAACGGGCACCACGGCGATGACCGACCCCGCCATGAGCAGGGGCCAGCGCAGCGCGTAGACCGAGTTCAGGCGAATGAGCATGAGCGGAATCGTGAAGTTTTCAACCGAACGCAGGTAAATCAGGGGTCCGAGGAAATCGTTCCAGCGCGCGATGACGCCCAGCACAAACAGCGTGGCGATGATCGGCTTGGCGTTGGGCATGAAGATATACCAGTAAATCTGCCAGTAGTTGCAGCCATCGACTTTGGCGGCGTCTTCCAGCTCGCGCGGGAGGGAGGAGAAATACTGACGGCTGAGGAAAATGGCAAACGCCGTGCCAAACAGCAGCGGCACGATCAGCGGGAGCCAGGTATCAATCCAGCCGAGGAGGCGAAAGAGGATGAACGCCGGAATCATCGTGACGACGCCGGGGATCATCATCGTGACCAGCAGCAAGCCGAAAAAGTATTTGCGCCCCGGAAACAACATCCGCGCGAAGGCAAAGCCCGCCAGCGTGCTGACGAGGATTTCGCCAATCGTAGTGGTCAGGGCGATAAACGTCGAGTTGAAGAAGCCGCGCGCCAGATCGGTTCGCTGCCAGACTTCCGTGTAATTGTCGAGGATGATGGGATCGGGAATCCACTGGGGTGGCATGGTGAACACGCCGCGCTCCGGCTTGAGCGAAGTCGAGAGCATCCAGAACAGGGGCAGGAGCATGGCGAACGCGCCGAGAATGAGGATGACGTATGCCAGCACGCGCCCGACGATCTGCTCGCGGCGGTGAAACCTGTGCTGCCGCACCTGAGCGACGGGCGGCGCTTCGATTCGAGATACGTTTTCCATCGCAGCCCCCCTTAACTCAGTCCTTCGCCTTCGTAGAAAACCCAGCGACGCGCCAGCAGGAAATTCACAACTGTAATGGCGATGATGATCGTGCCGAGCATCCACGCCTGCGCCGAAGCATAACCCATTTGCAGGTCGCGGAAGGCGTTGTCATAGATCGTCATGACGACGGTTCGCGAGGCGTTGCCCGGTCCGCCGCTGGTCATGATGTAGGGTTGGAGAAAGTTCTGAAACCCGGCGATCATCGAGGTAATCAGCAGGAAGAAAGTGGTCGGCGTGAGGGCGGGCCAGGTCACGTTCCAGAATTTCGCCCACCAGCCCGCCCCGTCGATCTCCGCCGCTTCGTAAAGCTGGCGCGGAACGCCCTGAATCCCGGCGAGATAGATCAGCATTTGATAGCCCAAGCCGCTCCACACGCCCATGAGGATGAGCGCGGGTTTGACCGCTTCGCGGTCTTGCAGCCAGTTCGTGCGACCGAGTGAAGTGAAACCCGCTTCGCGCAGGAGATAGTTGAGCAAGCCAAAGTCGGGGTTATAAATCCACAGCCAGACGAGGGCAATCGCGGCGAGCGGAAGAATGGTCGGCAGGTAATAAACGACTCGAAAGAGATTTTTTCCGGCAATCTGCTGATTGAGCGCCAGCGCGAGGATGAGGGCGAGCGCCAGTGAAATGGGAATTGCCAGCAGCAGAAAGACCGTGTTAAACAATCCTTCCCAGAGAATCGCGTCGCGCGCGCCTACAAGATAGCGCGTTCCCGAAAGCTCGACGTCGAACCAGGGCGCGTAGCCATCGGGCAGGACGTCGGTCGCGCGGACGAGCAGCGGCGCGCAGGTCATCACCTGGCGCGTGCGCTCATCGACTCGCCCTTCGTAATCCGCAATTTCTGATTGCAGCACGGTCTCCCGACCGCAGCGAAAGAGGAACTCGCCGCTTTCGTCGTCCACCTGCTGCGGCAGCGTGACGACGGTCAAGCCGAGGATTTCCTGCCAGTTCTGCGTGCCGACCCAGCGCGGCGGCGTGAGGATGTCGTAATCGGTAAAGCTCAAGACCAGCGACGCGACCAGCGGTCCGGCGGCAAAGATGATAAAGCCGAGCAGCGGCGCGGCAATGAACAGGTATCCCCAGAAGGCTTCGTAGCGCCCCAGCCGGGAGCGCGGCGGTTGTGACGAAACTGCCATAGGATGCCCCCTTTATCGAATTCCCTTTGCCTCGCGTCTTGGTGTCGGGAAGGTCATCGAATACCGTTACGGCAACCCCACCCTCCGTCTCCCTCCCCGCCCTAAAGGACGCTTCGCAGATTTCGGGGAGGGGGAGACGGAGAGCGTTGTTGAGCGGTTTTTCCTCGCCGCGGGTAGAGCGGCGAGGGTGAGCCGTTGACGATTATTGCTCCTGAACGCTTGCCCACGCTTCGTCGAGACCCTGCTGGAAGGCATCGGCGCGCTCGGCAAAGGCGTCTTCCGCGAGCACGGTGTTGTCGATCACGACGTCGATCCAGACACCACGCCAGAAGTTGTCGTCAAACCACTGCCCATAGAGCGGCGTCTGCGTCCAGGGTCCGGGCATCTCGCAGCGCGCGGCTTCGAGATAAACTTCGGCGTTGTCCGGTTCCTGATCGGGCTGGAGGAAGGCGTCGGTTTCGGCAATGTCCACCTGGTTCGGAATCTGGAACCCAAGCGCCGCCTGCGCGACCTGTCCTTCGGGTCCGGCGATGAATTCAAGGAAGCGGAATGCCTCTTCCTGATTAGCTTCGCCTTCGGTTCCGGCGATGATCGAGAGACCAACCGAGCCTGACCAACCGGCGAACGTGCAATCTTCCTGATTGTTATAGGTCGTCAGCTCGCCGCTGGGTCCAACCGGGTTCGGGCGGACGCTCCAATCGAAGGGCAGGGTGTTGCGGTAGCCCGTGACCGCCCAACGCCCGTTGGTCGTCATGGCGACGCGCCCGGTCTCGAACATCTGCCCGACGCTCATTGAGCCAATCTGCTGCTGGGTCGGGGTAATTTCGTAGACGTGGTTGATGTCGGAAAGCCACTGAACGGCTTCGATGGTGCGCGGGTCTTCATCCGCCACGAACTCGCGACCGTCCTCGCTGACCAATCGCCCGCCGTTGCCGTAGACCGCGATCTCGAACCAGATTTCGCCCACGCCGAAGGTTTCCACCGTGCTGCGGTCGAAGCCTTCGTCGCCGGGGTGCAGCCCGTTGGCGTCGGTCGTAATCTGACGCCCAATCTCGACGACTTCATCCCACGTCAGCGGCACGTTGGGGTCGGGGAGAGGAACGCCCTTCTCCTCGAACAGGTCTTCGTTGATGTAGAGGACGGTCGGTCCGATATCTTTGGGTACCGCGTAGAGGTCGCCCGTGCCAATCGCTTTGGCTTCGTCATCCCAGCGATAGCGACCGAGTGCCGACGCCCAGATGCCTTCGGGGTCGAGGACTTCGCTGGCGTCGACGAGCGGCTGCAAGTTGACCAACTGCCCGCGCGACACAAACGCGGAAAAGTCGCCATCGGGAATATAGGCGATGTCGGGCGGAAGCCCACCGGCGACCGCGGTTTGAAGCTGGGCGATGTAATCCTGCCACTGTTCGTACTCGATGACGATGTCGGGGTTTTCGGCGTTGAACTGGTCGACCAGCTCCTGGAAGACCGCGCCTTCTTCAGGACCGCCCCAGCCGACAAATTGCAGCGTAACCGGGTCTTGCGCCTGCACGGCGAAGGCGCCGAGCAGCAAGACGATGAGGAGACTGATATTGACCGTGCGTTTCATCATGACCGTTTCTCCTGAATGCTTCGTTTCAGCAGTCGATTAGGGAAAAATGTCTTTTGTCTCACCGCCTCCTTTCACTTGCGCCGGTCGCGCCTCTAGGGCGCTCCTGCCGACTCTGCCGGGTGATACCGCAGCCGCATGACAATGTCCTGCGGGTAGTTGCCGAAGTAGCGCCCGAAAATATTCAGCCCGCCGACGTTGACCGCGTCTTCCTGAACGCCGAGGCGCACGGGAATAAACGGGTTTTGCCTCAGTTGAAGCTCATCCGGCGTCACGCCGGAAATGCGAACGCCATCGACGTAGGTTCCGGCACTGGTGACTTTCCAGATTTTCAGCAGCCCGTATTGCGAGTTCCATTCTTCCCACCACAGGGGGGTTAACGCGCCACGCTCGCCGCCAAAGTCGCCGGGGCACGTCCACGTCCCGATCTCGCATTCGTTGATCCACATGGTCACGTCCGAATGCCAGTCGTGGTTGTGCAGCGGCGCTTCCGAACACATCTCCAGACTGACCTGCAGGCTGTCGAGGCGGGCGTTGGCGGGCAGGCGGTTGGGAAAGCGGTATTCGACGTAGCCCTGCTTGAACCAGAGCAGTTGGGCGCGCACGCGCTCCGGGTCATAAAAGGTGGTCGGGTCATCGAAATGCCCGATGATCCCGGTCTCGCTGGCAATGCCGCAGGTGGGCATAACGCTGCAATCCACATAAGCGCCGATGGGCATGGCAACATCAATCGTGTTGCCAGTCGGGCGCTCGCCGCTGGGGAGGGCGACGACCACCTGATCGTAGAGGCGGACACAGACTTTCTGCAATCCGCGGCTGGCGGGCTTCAACTCGGTGCGGATCAGCCCGGCTTTTTCGAGCATATTGACGTGCATGGTGACGGTCGAGGCGGGCATTCCCAGCGCGTCGGCAATTTCGTTGACGCTGCACGTGTGCCCGCCGAGGTAGCGCAGGATTTCCAGGCGGCGGTCGGACGCCAACCCTTTCAGAACATCCTCGACGTTCGCCGCGGAGTCGTTGGTGTTGATAATCAGGACTCGCCCGGAAGGATTGGATAATTCGTCCAAAGGATTGCTTTGACTTATTAAAAACCGCGTTATACTATGAGTGAAACAGATAAAGCTGTGGCAAATACCTTATTTCACAAACAAGCGCGAATGATTTTGGTTTGATTGTGCCAAATCGCGCAAAATGCCGCAGTTAATCCTGTGTTATTCATGGTTATATTCCGTGTTGCGACGCTTGTCAAGTCGTCTGAATGACGGAGCTGCCTATGCCCCATCCCCGCTAAATCGCGCACCGCGTAATTTGTTTACTCGTGAAGGAGATTGCACATGCAGGCGAAGGTTCAACAGAGAAAATGGATCGGACTGCTTCTGATTATTGGGCTGCTGCTGATCGCGGGCGGCGTATCGGCGCAGGACGAGCGCACGGTCATCACGTTCTGGAATGGCTTCACCGGTCCCGACCGTCCCGCCGTCGAAGCGCTGGTGCAGCAGTTTAACGAAAGCCAGGATGAGATCACCGTCGAAATGACGATCTCGCCCTGGGACAGCCTGTACACGACGCTGCTCAGCTCGTTCTCGTCGGGCGAAGGTCCCGACCTGATCGGCGTGAACTTCAATTACGTGCCCGTGTATGCGTCGAGCGGCTTTGTCGCCGACTTGTCGGAGTACGTGGGCGAGGGGAATCTCGACCCCGCGCTGTGGCCCGAATCGCTCAATCAACTGCTTCAGTTCGAGGGCAAGACTTATGCGGTGCCGATGAACTTCGCGACGCTGCTGCTGTACTACAACCGCGACCTGTTTGAAGCCGCGGGTCTCGACCCCGACAATCCACCGACGGACTGGGAAGGCTGGATCGAGGCAATCCGCGCGATCACCGACGAGGACACCTACGGGATCGCCATTGGCGAGCGCCAGACAATTCCGAACAGGCCCATCCTGATCTGGGGCGCGGGCGGCGACGTGGTGGTGGATGGCGAGTCGGGGCTGGCAAGCCCTGAGACGCTCGAAGCCCTCGAAACGTGGGGCGCTCTGGTGCGCGACGAAGCCGTCAGCCCGTTCGGGTTAACCGGCGCGGAAGCCGACCAGCTTTTCCAGAGCGGTCGCGCGGCGATGGGCGTGACGGGTCCGTGGATGGTCAACGGGTTCCTGGAAGCGGGCGTGAATTTTGACGTCGCGCCGATTCCGGCGGGTCCGGGCGGTCCGGTGACGCTGGCGGACTCGGTCGTGTTTATGGTCAATGAGGCGAGCGAGAACAAGGACGCGGCGGTGCAGTTCATCGACTTCTGGAACTCGCGCGAGTCGCAGCTTTTCTGGTCGCAGCAGACGGGTTTCCCGCCCGCGCGCCTTGACCTGTCGGAAGACCCTGAACTGTTCGAAGCAAACGAGTGGGCGGCAAAGTTTGCGTCCGTAGTTCCGTTTGCGCGCTTCTACCTGGGCGGGCAGCCGAACTACGTTCAGATCGACACGGACATCTTCGTGCCCATGATCCAGAACATCACGCAGGGCATGATGAGCGCGGCAGACGCGGCAGCGCAGGCAGACGCCGCGGTCGAGGGCGCCGTGCACCTCGATCACGCTGGCGCTGCCGGCGCGCGAGTGCAGGCGGTCGATGTTCTGGGTGATGAGCGCGCGCAGCACGCCGGCGGCCTCCATCGCCGCGAGGGCGGCGTGGGCCGGATTCGGGTCGACCCCGCTCAGCATGTCGATGCGCGGGCGGTGGAAGCTCCAGAAGCGCGACGGGTCGGAGAGGAAGGTCGCCATCGAGGCGACCTCCATCGGGTCACCGCGCTCCCACAGGCCGCCGGCCGAGCGGAAGTCCGGGATGCCGCTCTCGGTGGACACCCCGGCGCCGGTCAGCGCGACGGCGTGCTCGGCCCCGCGCAGCAGCTCCGCCAGGCCGCGGGGGGTCTGCGCCATCCGGGGCGGCCTACTAAGCTGCCGGGGTGCGGGCCGACGGACGAACGCCGGGTGATCTGCGGCCCGTGACCATCGACGCCGGCTTCGTCGCGACGGCCGACGGCAGCGCCCTCATCT
>CALMDI010000037.1 GCA_937864975.1 uncultured Chloroflexota bacterium
AATACCCGAGCGCGCCGCACACCCCGCCGTTCGACAAAAGCCGCATGCCGTTCGGGGTGGATGGCGCCGGGCGCAGCATTCGCGACCTCGAGACGGCGGTGATTGTCGAAGGCTACATGGACGCCATTCAGGCGCATCAAGCCGGTTTTACCAACGTCGTCGCGCAGATGGGCACGGCGATGACCGAGGCGCAGCTTAAGAAGATCGCGCCGCGCTGGGCAAAGCGAATTGTGCTGGCGCTCGACGCGGACGCCGCCGGACAGAGCGCGACGCTGCGCGGTCTGGAAGTGGCGCGTGAAACGCTGCAAGCCGACTACAGCGGTCGCTTGTCGGTCGACATTCGTATTCTGGCGATTCCCGGCGCGAAAGACCCGGACGACCTGATCCGCGAGACGCCGGAACAGTGGGCGCAGTTGGTCGCCAATGCCACGCCGGTTGCCGACTACGTGATCGCGGTGGAGACGGGCGCGCTTCCAGCAAACGCCAGCCTGCAAGAACGCGAGGCGGTGGCGCGGCGCGTATTGCCCATCCTGATCGCGTCGGAAAGCGATCTGTATAAAAAGGATAGCCTGCAAAAGCTGGCGCAAAAGCTGCACATCGCGGAGCGCGACCTACTCCTGTGGGCAGACGAGCAGCAGCGCATTGCCGCCGCCAAAGCGCCGCGCGGCACGCCCGAAGCGCGACCGAATACCTCGACTGGCAAGACGAGTTCGGACGACGGCGACGGGACGTCGTCAGAAACACTCACTAAGCCCTTGTTCGCCCTGCCCGTTCAGGAAGCGGAGCTTGAGAAATACACGCTGCGGATGCTTTTTCACCGACCCGAATTGTTCTATCAGGTGAACCGCAAGTTTCGAGAACTGGCTGCCGATCACCCCGACCTCGCGCAGGGTCCGCTCGCCGATCTCTCTCCCGAAGATTTCAGCCGCAGCGACTACCGCACGCTGATGCTGGCGCTGCGCTCGGCGCTCGATCAGGACGAGATGGAAGTGGTAGACTACGTGCGCGCGCAGGTCGATCCTCGCTTGCAGCAGATTGTCGACTCCCTGGAAGTGACCGACGTTAGCGCGCTTCAGGCGAAGATCAACCATCGAATGCTTGCCGATCTCGCCGCGAGCATTAAACACCACGGACGCGCGATTGCCGTGGCGGATCAGGACGCCGAAACGATTGAAAAAGCGCTGCGGCTGCGGAAGCAGCGCGTGGTGCGCGACCGGCAGGAGATCGGGTTTTTGCAGGCGGATACGCAGCTAAGCGAGGACGAAACGACCGACCAGCCGACGTTCGACAGGCTCATTCATCTCTATAATCTGGCAGAGAGACGGATTGATGCGGAACTTCAACGACAGGCGCAGTTTTTGCGACAGTTTTGATCGCGCCTGTCACCAGCCCATGCCCTGTGTACCGGAAGCCGGGAACGAATGATGGCGAGAAAACGCAAACGTACAGATGATACCCGTTCGTCGGACGAATTTCCTCAGGCGTCGATGAACGACGCCGAGGAGATGAGCGGCGATCTTGATTTTGATGACGACATCGACGATGCCGACGACGATGATCTGTTCGCGCTCGGCGGCAAGGATGACGATGTTACCGACATCGTGCTCGACGACGATGATCTCGAAGATCTGGACGACGACCTGATCCTCAGCGAAAGCACCAAGCTCGACAACATCAGCATCGCCGACGATCCGGTACGCATGTACCTGAAGGAAATCGGTCAGGTGCCGCTGCTCGATACGAACCGTGAAACGTGGCTGAGCACGCAGATCGCGGCAGAGCGGCTGGTCGAACAGCTCATCGACCAGCTTTTCAAGCAGAACGCAATCGAGACGCTTCCAGAACCGATTGAGATCGTCACTGCCGCCTACGAGGTTGTGCTCAAGGGCTGGGAAGGCGGCGTCAAAAGCGCCCTGGCATTCAAGGTCGAGCCGCCGGAGTTCAAGTCGATTATCAACGAGGTGCAGTATGTCAACGAGGCGTGGGATGCGACCGGCTCGTCCTACATCCGTGACTACTTGCGCCAGCGCGACTGGGGTCGCGATGAGCCGTGGACGGAGCTCGCAAAGCGGTTGTTCGACGTGTTTCAGGCGCTGTACCTGCTGCCGTTCAACGCACAGATGCAGATTCGCCGTTACTACGCCGAGCGTAGTCAGCTTCCACCCGTTGACCTGGTGAAAGAATGGCTGGCGTCCGACGACGTCGCGCTTGAAGATTCTCAGACGCTGCTCGAAGACCTGGAGATGAAAGCCGAACTGGCAACTGAAGCCCTGACGCGCGCCAACCTGCGGCTGGTGGTGAGCGTCGCCAAGCGCTACATGGGGCGCGGCATCAATTTCCTCGATCTGATTCAAGAAGGCAACATCGGCTTGCTGCGCGCCGTAACCAAGTTCGACCATACCAAAGGCTTCAAGTTCAGCACCTACGCCACCTGGTGGATTCGTCAGGCGATCAGCCGCGCGATTGCGGATCAGGCGCGTACCATTCGTATCCCCGTGCATATGGTCGAGACGATCAACCGGCTGATGCGCGTGCAGCGACAGTTGACTCAGGAATTGGGCGCGGAGCCGAGCGCCGAACAGATCGCGCTTGAGATGGAATTCCTGACCGTTGACGAGACGGCAGCGATTCGCCTGATTCGCGCAGAAGGCGCGCGCATGGACCCCGGCTTGCAGCGCAAACTGCGCCGCGCGGCGCAGAAGGTGCGCAAGATCATGCGGCTGAGCCAGGAACCGATGAGCCTGGAAATGCCCATCGGTCAGGAAGATAACAGCCTGCTTGGCGACTTTATCGAGGATGACAAGGTGGTCGGACCCGTGGACGCGGCGAGCCGCCAGCTTCTCAAGGAGCAGATTCGCTCGGCGCTCGGCGTGCTGAGCGACCGCGAGCGCGAAGTCCTCGAAATGCGCTTCGGCTTGACCGACGGGCAGGATCATACCCTCGAAGAAGTCGGCAAACACTTCGGCGTCACACGCGAGCGGATTCGTCAGATCGAGGCGAAAGCCCTTCGCAAGTTGCGCCACCCCACGCGCAGCCGCCAGCTACGCGACTATCTCGAAATGTAACGAGCGGGGCAAGCCTGGGCTTGCCCCGCTTGCTGTTGGAGGCTCTCATGCGTCAGGTGCTTCTATACCCGGGTGAGGACGGCTATTGGATCGTCGAGTGCCCTAGCCTGCCCGGTTGCATTTCGCAGGGAAAGACCAAAGAAGAAGCCTTAGCCAATATTAAAGAGGCAATTGAGGTTTACGTTGAATTACTAGAAGAAGATGGCTTGCCTGTACCAGAGGATAAAGGGCAGATAAAAGTTGTCGTCTTATAACGAATGAGGCGGGTTGCGTGAGGATCACGTGGAAGGCTCGCCTCAGTTGATCTATTCCGTAAAAACTGTTATAATTATTCGTGACATTCGCACTTCCTCTCCGGTGCGCCTGATGGTTGTGGGAACCATTGACAGGCGTTCGTTTTTTCGTGTATACTCTTCGTTCGCGCACGTACTCAGGATTCAACCGCACTGAGCGGCATGTTCCTATCTCACCACACCTTTTTACCTCGATCTCGCTTTTAAGGAGCGGTAGCCCTACCGTATCCATTGTTTGATTTAGCTCGTCTATCTGTTGCCATAGACCGAGGAGCGACGCTTTGCAAAACCTGATTAACGTCAAGAATTACGCCCGGACGCCCGATGTGCAGGCGCTGCCTTCGCTCATCGAGGTGCAGTTGGAGTCGTTCCGGTGGTTCATTGAAGACGGTCTTGCCGAACTCTTCGATGAGATCAACCCGATTGAAAGCTATAACGGCAACCTGAAGCTTTACTTCCCCGGCAACAGCCCGGAGGCGCAGGAGCTTGGGCTTCGCTACTGGTTTGAAGAGCCGAAATACAGCGAAGAAGTCTGCTTGGAGCGCGACATGTCCTACGCCGCGCCAATGTACATTCGTGTCGCGCTCGTCAACCGCGAAGCCGGTGATGAAATCGTCCGCAGCGACATTTTCCTCGGCGATTTCCCGCTCATGACCGAGAAGGGTACGTTCATTATTAACGGCACCGAGCGTGTCGTCGTCAGCCAGCTTATCCGGTCGCCCGGCGTTTATTTCGCCGCCGAGGAAGACCGGACAACCGGGCGTGCTCTCTCGAATGCCAAGCTGATTCCAGATCGCGGCGCGTGGATGGAATTTGAGACGCGCAAGAGCGACTACCTGACCATTAAGTTCAATCGCAAACGCACGATCCCGGTCACGATTCTGCTGCGCGCGCTGGCGGCGGTGAACGACCAGCTACCCGCCGACCTGTCGCCGATCAAGACTGGCAGCGACGAAGAACTGATGGCGCTGTACGCCGACGTCGATAACAATCCCGATCATCAGTACCTGACAGCCACTCTGAAGATGGAGCCTGTATGGGAACTGAAGAAAGAACAGACCATCGCGCAGGCGGCGCTGATCGAGTTCTATCGTCGTATGCGTCCCGGCGACCCGCCGACGCTCGACAATGCGCGTGAATATCTGGAAAGCCAGCTTTTTGACCAGCGCCGCTACGACCTTGAGCGCGTCGGTCGCTATAAGCTGAACCAGCGTTTGGGTCTCGACACCATCATCCCGCGCACCACGCGCACGGTGACCAAGCACGATATCGTCAAGCTGGTCGAGCGCATGATTAAGATCAACAACGCACAGGCGGGACCCGACGACATTGACCACCTCGGCAACCGCCGCGTCAAGACGGTCGGCGAGCTGATCCAGAACAAGCTGCGCGTGGGCTTGCGCCGCACCGAGCGCGTCGTCAAAGAGCGCATGTCGATTCGCGAGTCGGACAATGTAACGCCGGTCACGCTGGTCAACATTCGCCCGGTCGTCGCCGCCATCCGCGAATTCTTCGGTTCGTCGCAGCTTTCGCAGTTCATGGAGCAGACGAATCCGCTGGCGGAACTCACCCATAAGCGCACGCTGTCGGCGCTGGGTCCCGGCGGTCTGCGCCGCGAGCGCGCGGGCTTCGACGTCCGCGACGTGCATCACAGCCACTATGGTCGCATCTGCCCGATTGAAACGCCGGAAGGTCCGAACATCGGTCTGATCGGTCGTCTCGCCAGCTATGCGCGCGTTAATGCCTATGGCTTTGTCGAAACCCCGTACCGCCGCGTGATCAAGTTCCTCCCGGCAGATAGCCCCGATCTGATCGGGCGCATCATTCGCGACGACATTACCGACGCCAAAGACAAGGTCATCGTCGCCGACGGTACGGTGGTGGACGAAAAAGTCCTCGCCAAGCTGAAAAAGGCGGGCGTCGAGAACGTGCCGATCATGCCTTACGTCGACAACGACATGATCTACATGTCGGCGGATGAAGAAGATAACTACGTCGTCGCTCAGGCGAGTGCGGTGCTGAATGAGCGCCGCGAGTTTGTCAGCGATCGCGTTTCGGCGCGGCACAACCAGAAGTTCCTCGTTGTCCCCGCTCGCCGTATTGACTATATGGACATCGCCCCGCGCCAGATCGTCGGCATCAGCGCCGCGCTCATTCCGTTCCTCGAACATGACGACGCGAACCGAGCGCTCATGGGTTCGAACATGCAGCGGCAGGCGGTTCCCCTGCTCCAGCCAGATGTGCCGATTGTGAGCACAGGCATGGAAGGACAGGCAGCCTATGACAGCGGTCAGGTGCTGGTGAGCGATGTCGAAGGCGAAGTCATCAGCGTGCAGGGCGACCGCATCATCATCCGGCAGCCGTCGGGCGACGAGCGTGTCTACCGCCTGCGGAAGTACAACCGCTCGAATCAAAGTACATGCATCGACCAGCGCCCGATTGTGACCAAGGGTCAGTATGTGCCGAAGGGCATGGTCATCGCGGACAGCTCGTCCACGCAGTTCGGCAATCTCGCCCTCGGTCACGATGTGCTCGGCGCGTTCCTGTCCTGGGACGGCGGCAACTATGAAGACGCGCTGCTCATCAGTGAAGAGATGCTGCGTCAGGATAAGTTTACCAGCATTCACATCGAGAAGCACGAAGTCGAGGCGCGCGACACCAAGCTCGGACCGGAAGAAATCACCTACGACATTCCCAACGTCGGCGAAGACGCGCTGAAAGACCTCGACGAGTTCGGCATCGTCCGCATCGGCGCTGAAGTCGGTCCGAACGACATTCTGGTCGGCAAGATCACGCCCAAGGGCGAGAAAGAACTCAGCCCTGAAGAGAAGCTGCTCCGCGCGATCTTCGGGGAGAAGGCGCGCGAAGTGAAGGACTCGTCGCTGCGACTGCCGCACGGCGAAAAGGGCAAGGTCGTGGACGTGAAGACGTTCACGCGCGAAGAGCATCCCGACCTGCCCGCGGGCGTGGAGAAAATGGTGCGCGTCGCCGTCGCGCAGAAGCGCAAGCTGACGGTTGGCGACAAGATGGCAGGTCGTCACGGCAACAAGGGTGTCATTTCTAAGATCGTGCCGATTGAGGACATGCCGTACCTTGCCGACGGGCGGGTGATCGAGATCATCCTCAACCCGCTCGGCGTGCCGGGTCGTATGAACATCGGTCAGGTGCTGGAAATCCATCTCGGCTACGCGGCGGATCGTCTGGGCTTCCGCGCGATCACGCCGGTGTTTGACGGCGCGAAAGAAGCGGAAATTCAGGCGGAACTCGGTCGCGCGTGGATGATTGACCGGGCGTGGAAGGAAGTCACCGAGCGCGCGTGGGAGTGGATTCGCCAGTTCGAATACGACACGGAAGCACTGGAAGACGACGAGGAAATTCGCCGTTTGTACGTCCACGAATGGCTCGGCAACACGGGCGAATATGACGCCGACCAGCTTCTTCAGAGCACGACCTACGCCCGCCGCGCGGTTCTCAACGAATGGCTGCGCGAGAAGGGCTACGACCCGAACGACGTGCTGGTCTACGATACGACCGACCTCGCCTACACGGAACGCCGCCGCCGCGATACCAACGCCGTCGATGTGTCGCTCCGGCTGTGGATGCAGTGGGCAGAACCGGAAGGCG
>CALMDI010000038.1 GCA_937864975.1 uncultured Chloroflexota bacterium
TAGTCGGTGATTTGATGGTAGATAGGAACAGGACCGCTGCGGTAAATTGCAGGTAGTATCAAAAGCTTTTACCCAAAGTTATATATACGTCTATAGACATCTTGCCAATGAATATAACCTGTCTGGTAGTGCTGTCAAGGCATTCGCGGAAGGAAAAGTGAGAACTGGCACGGTGTGACATCTGGCGATTCCGAAAACGAGCGCACAGCCATACGCCCGTATGACGCCATATGGAAAGCCATTCTTCTCATTCACATGCGGCGAGAACTAATGAGGCTCGCGGAAACTTTCGCCAAGCGCAGCCGGAGGCGAGATGTTGAGCGTGCGTACGAGGTTTTGAACCCGCTTCCGACGGCGTTCGGGGAGCAGCGCGAGCTTCCGACCGAACCAGTCAGTATTGCCCACGTTCACCAGCAGCAGCGCGAGAATCATCAATGGGAACGGGGCGACCTGAAGCACCTGTGACGGAATCCCGGTTAGCACCGGCTGCAGGACGACACTTAACCACTGTAGGAGCGCGAACAGGTAAGCGCCGAAGGCGGCGCGGAGCGGGTGCCAGCCGCCAAAAATCGTGATCGCGAGGGCGATCCAGCCGATGCCATCCAAGCCGGAAATTGTGCCCTGCCAGCCCGCCTTGACGCTGAGCGAATAGGCGGGACCCGCGACACCCGCCAGCGCCCCGCCGACAATGGTATAGAAATATCGCTGACGATTGACGTTGAGACCCCGCACGTAGGCTGCGGTGGGTCTTTCACCTATGCCTTGAAGCATCAGCCCCGGATACGTGCGGTAAATCCATAGCCACGACACCACAATCAAGAGAAAGCTGGCATAGACGACGAGATTGTGATCGAACAGGAGCCTGCCCACCACCGGAAGCTCGCTCAACACCGGGATCGGCTGGCTTGGAACGCGCGGTCCGCTCTGTCCCGTGAATGGACTTCCGAGATAATACGCGAGGTCGCGGGTGACGAGCGCAAGGACGAAGCCGATTGCGATCTGGGACTGGCGAAGCGTGATGCTCGTAAACGCGACGACCGCCGCGACCGCCGCGCCAATCAACATGCCGACGACAAACCCGAGCAGGACGCTGTCGGTCGCCGCTGCCGTGGCGAAACCTGCCATCGCGGTCAATAGAATCAAGCCGTTCAGGGACAAATTGATGACCCCGCCCTTTTCGGTAATCGTCTCTCCGAGGACGGCGAAGATCATGGGCGCGGCGCTGGCAATCACGCCCGCCAAGCCCGTCAGCAGCAGATTAGGATCCATTCGGGTTGCCCTCGGCGCGCTCGCGTATCCGCTGGCGCACCCCATCCATAATCAGCACAAAGAGCACCAGCGCCCCCTGCACGACGCCTGCCAGCGACGAATCGAGACGCAGGACAATCGGCAGTTGGATGCTGCCCACGATGAGCGCCGCGTAAAACAGTGCAATCGGGATCGCCCAGAGCACGTTCAGGTTGATGAGCATGGCGACGAGCAAGCCCAGGAAGCCATAGCCGCTTGAAATCGACGGGATCAGCCGGTGATAAACCGCCAGCACCTGCACGGCGCCCGCCAGACCCGCCATGACACCGCACAACATAAACGCGACGATCATGTAGCGGGCGGTGGGAACACCAAGCATGAACGACGCGCGCGGGTTCCTGCCTATCGCCTTGAGCTTGAGACCGACATACGTTCCGCGCAGCAGGACGTAGACGACGAGAATAGCGACGAACGCAATCAGGGCTGCCCACGGGCTGAGGCGAAAGCCACTCAGCTCCGGCAGCGCGAATTGATCGGGAAATGGCTCGGTGCCGCTCATCGAGCCGACGCCTTCGCGACGCCACGGACCGAAAATCAGCCAGATCGTCACGGTAGTCGCGACGAAGTTAAGACCCAAGCCGCTGAAAATCTCACTCACGCCGCCGTAAATTTTGAGCAGTCCCGCCAGCCCCGCCCACGCCGCGCCGCCGAGCGCTCCGGCAAGGATACCTACGACGATCACGATGCCCGGCGGCAAGCCGCTGTCCACGAGCAGGCGGAGCGCGCCCGTCGTAAAGATCGCGCCCATCGTAATCTGCCCCTCGATGCCGATGTTCCACAACCCGGCAGAAAAGGTGATGAGCAAGCCCGCCGTCGCCAGCAGCAGCGGCACCGCCGTCGCCACGACATCCATGATTTTTCGCGCCGACCCGACCGAGCCGGTCACGAGCAAGCCCAACGCCTCAAACGGCGGCGCGCCCGTCACAAGCACGAGCAGCAGGGCGAACACGACTGCCAGAGCAACGGCAAGCAGCCGATACCCCAGGTTGACGAACACTTTCTGCTTTAGCACCGGAACCCTCGGATGTCCCTCACCTGGCTTCGACGCCGCCGATTAACTGCCCTAGCTGTTCGACATTCGTGCTTCGCGCGTCCAACGGCGCCGAGACCTTCCCGCCAAAGAACACGAGGACGCGGTCACTGTATTGCAAAATTTCTTCGAGGTCGGATGACATAAACAAAATAGTGGTGCCGTCCCGGCGCGCGCGCTCCTTGAGGCGCTTCTTGAGCACGTCGGTCGGCGACTGCAGGTAGAGCACGAGATCGGGCGGCGGGATGTCGGCCGCGAGGAGCTCGTTGAGCCGCTGGTAGATGAACATCTCGTTGTCGTCGAGGTTCAGGAACGCG
>CALMDI010000039.1 GCA_937864975.1 uncultured Chloroflexota bacterium
CACGTCGGTGTACGCGGCGGCGGCCGCCGGGTCCGCGCGGAGCGCCTCGAAGCGCAGGCGATACTGCTCCGCGCTGCCGAGCAAAAAGAGAATTTCCAGAGTCGTCGCGTCCTCGAAGCGCGTCTGCATCGACAGGCGAAAGTCGCCGTTCACCGCCAGCCCAATCGACTCGCCGGGCGCGAGCCGCAGATAAGTGTTGTTGTCCTCCGCGACTGGTTCCAGCCCAAGCGGGTTGAGCCACGGCGCGCGGATGCTGTTCTCGAAATCCTCGGTGAACGCGCCGACAGGAAGATCCTGTGTTAAAGGCGTCGCGGGCGCTTCCGTTGGCGGTGAGGTCGGGGTATCCGTAGGCGGCTCGGTCGGCGGCGGGGTTGGCGTGTCCGCCGTCGCAGCGGCGACGGTGGCGCGGGGCGCTGCGGTCGCTTCCTCGGTGACCGCCTCAGATTCGACAACGACAATCACCTCGTTCGGGGTGCTGATTTCAGGGGTATCCGCTGCGACGAGCGGAAGCGGGCTGGCGGGGACAGCCGTCTGGGTTGCTTGAAGCGACAGTATAGTTGCGGTCGGGTCGGCGGCGGTGCCGCGCGTCCCCGCCAGAAGCGCGGCGCCGACGCCGAGGACGGCGAGCGCCAGCAGCGCGGCGACCAGCGGTACCAGCGGCAGCGCGCCGCGCCGCCCTTTCGCCTGACCGACGTACACGACGAGCGCCGTCACATCATCCTGCGCGCCGCGCTCGCGGGCAAGCGCGACCAGCTTCTCGGCGGCAGCCTCCGGCGTTGCCGTTTGCACAATCCGCGCCATGTCGTTGGCGTCGACGTGCCGCCACAGGCTGTCGCTGCACAGGATGAAGCGGTCGCCATCGCTCACGCCTGCGCGGTGATAGGAAGGCGCTAATGTCCCGGCTTGTCCCAGAAACGACGTCGCGACCAATTCGCTGGTCGGCGCTTCGTCGTCATCAACTTCGCTCCCCTGGCGCGGCGCGTCGGTCGCGCGCTGGTCTCGCGCCAGCAGTTCGATTAATCCATTACGGTGACGGTAGACCCGGCAGTCCCCCAGCGTGAACGCAAGCCCTTCCTGCGCGGGCGTCACGACCAGCCCCGCCGCCATCGCGCCCAGGTACGGCTGCTCGTGAGTGGCTGCCGCGGCGCGCACCGCATTGCTGCTGTTGTCCAGCGCTGTTTTGAGGCGCGCCATCACGTCGGGCGTTCCCGCCGCGTAAAAGCTGCGCGCCATCTCGGCGGTTGCCGCCGTGCTGGCAGCGCCGCCGCCGCCCATCTCGCCAATACCGTCCGCGATGACAAACAGCGCGCCCAATGCCTGCTGCGTTTCGGAGGGTGGCATGAGGACGGCTGTGCTGTCGTTGCTGCGCTCGCGCGAACCCGGATCGGTTGCCTGTGCCGCATGAAGTGTGTCGAGGAATGGAGCCATACTGCGCCCTTTGCGGGTAGCTGCACTGCTCTCCATTGTAGCGACATTGGCGCGTTTTCGAGCACGGGATAAAAACAAACCCAGATGACAGTGTGTCACCTGGGTTCATATTGGAGGAGAATGGAGTTTAGACCTTCGGGTTTTCGATGGTGCCGCGCCACGCGCCCGTCTCGACCTGACGGCTCTCGATGAATTCCTTGAAGCGCTTCAGGTCGCCCTCCACGCGACGCCCGACGATGCCGAGCTTGTCGCCCACGTTTTCGACCATGCCTTCAGGGTCGTACTCCAACTGTAGCATGACCTTCGTCGTGTTCTCGTCAATGAAGTGGAAGGTCACCACGCCCGCGTTGCGCGCGCCCGACGTGCTGTGCCATGCGACGCGGTGATCGGGATGCTGCTCGTCAATCTCCGCCGTCCACGTCTCTTCTTTGCCGGCGATGTTCGCCTTCCAGCGGAGATTTTTGTCGTCAAGCTGCTTGATCTCGACCACACCCTCCATGAAGCGCGGAAACTCCTCGAACTGCGTCCACTGGTTATATGCCGTGCGCGCCGGCACGTTTACCTCAATCGACTTTTCGATGGTAGCCATTGCCTGCGTCCTCGTTGATTTGATATTACAACTTACATTTCTTATTGTAGCCGATTTGACGAGCTAACGACTCAACATTCAGCAACTTTTAATGACGGGTGCAATGAATGGCTCTAACCAAGCGTATTGACGCTGACTCTAAAGCAGGTTATTCGTTAGCTTAACCAGAGCATTTCATGCCTTTCCCGGCGAATCAGCCCATTGGGGTCATCCGGGTCATCCACGCTCGCGGGCGCAGACGTTCTCATCATAAAGGCGCTCATCAGGGAGAATTCATCATGGCGGAACACAACCTCGGTTCGGCAAGCACGCTGCTCGACGACGGCGAGATGAAACGCTTCGAGCTGGAAGGCAAGCCAGTGGTGCTGGCGCGGCAGGGCGGCGCTTATTTCGCGTTCGGCGGCAAATGCAGCCACTACGGCGCGCCCCTGGAAAAAGGGTTGTTGAAAGGCGATATGGTCATCTGCCCGTGGCACCACGCCTGCTTCAGCCTCCGCACCGGTCAAAGCCTCCGCCCGCCCGCCCTGCACGACGTTCCCTGCTACACGGTCGAAGAGCGCGACGGCAAGGTCTTCGGCATCCCGATCATGTGGGGATACGACACCGCGATCTACAACTCCAGCGTCGTCCCCGAGAACGACCCCTACACCCAATCGTGGGGCCTCATCTTCGAGGACAAGTACGCCGGACGCATCGGCTGGTTCGACACCGCGCACCAGATGATCATGGCCGCGGCGCTCT
>CALMDI010000040.1 GCA_937864975.1 uncultured Chloroflexota bacterium
GACGCCTGTTGCGGCCGAGACGCTGGCGGCGACCGCCCCGGACCGGCCTGTGCAAGAGACTCACCTGCGCCAGTCGGTGGCAAAAGTTGTGAAACCAGTCTGGGCTATCGTCGGTGAGCAGGACAATCAGCGAGTAGGGGAGCGTGACCGTGCCTCCGGGTGGGGAGGTTGCCGCCTGAGTAAGCTTCGGCGTACCCTCTGACACAGTCATCGTACGAGCACATCCTTGCGTGTCACTTGTGGTCTATCTGAGGGAGCGCCTCTTGAAACACCTCAAGCCCCGGTCGTTCCTCATGGCACTGCGGGCAGCCCACGTAGGGATCGTCGAGTGTGATTCCGTGCCGCGTGCATCGCACTTCAATGTCTTTCTGCCGTCCCAACCCCAGGAATCGTGACTTCACCGTGAGCTTGATCTCCAGATATTTACTTGCGTTAGCGCGAAGGATATCGGGAACCGGGCAGGTGGTGCAGTCCACCGGTTGCCAGCGGAGAGACTCGGGATTGTCCCGAATCAAACGGCATTCCTGGACATTGCGTCCGCGGTGAAAGTCTTGATGGTAAAAGCGGCATTCTTTACCAGCAGGTGTGTGCATCTGTTCGAGCTACTTCCTACAACTATAGCCTTTTTATACAATTACGATACATCACAATCGTAAGAAACACGGTAGAAATGCTTAACCTAACTCTGACTCAACCATGCTTGCGCCGCCGGAGCGAGCGCCGTCAGCGTCCCATATTCGACCGTGCAGTCGGGCAGCGAGGCAACGAAATTCATACCATATTCTCGCTTTACGATCCGGCTGTCGAACACGGTTACGACACCGCGGTCGGATGCCGTGCGGATGAGCCGCCCGAACCCCTGCCGGAAGCGCAGGATCGCATCGGGCAGCGTGTACTCCGCGAAGGGATTGGCATAGGTTTCGGAGCGCGCGGCAAAAACCGGATCGGTCGGCACAGCAAACGGAAGCCGGACGATTACGAGCGCGCTCAGCGCGTCGCCGGGAATGTCCACGCCTTCCCAGAAGCTGCGCGTGCCGAGCAGCACCGCCCGCTCGTTGGCGATGAAGCCTTCCAGCAGCGCCTGGCGGCTGCTGCCGTCGCTCTGGTCATAGACGGTAATGTTGCCGAGCGCCAGCCGTGGCGTGATCGCCTGAGCGGTTTCCCGAAGCTGGGCGTAGCTGGTAAACAAACCGAGGACGCGCCCATTCAGCGCCGCCGCCAGTTCCAGCAGTCCTCGCTCTACCGCCTGCTGGTAGGTTTTGCGGTCGGCGGGGTCGGGAATGTCCGTGGGAATGAACAGCAGTGTTGACTCGCGGTAATTGAAGGGCGATCCGACTGCCACGCCTTCGACCTCCTCTGCGCGCAGGCGGTCTCGGGTATAGTCGAAGCTGCCGTTGGTTTGCAGCCTGGCGCTGCTCATGGCCACCGATGCCTTCGCCGTCCAGAGATATTTTTCGATCATCGGTCCCACGTGCAGCGGCGCGGCATTCAGCGACAGACTATCCGAGTCCTGCGTGAGGGTCAGCCAGTAGATCCTATTCGGATCAGGATTGCCTGAAAACTCCGTCAGGCGTTCCTGCACTTCGCGCAGGTAGCGCGCGGCGGTGGAAGCGCTGTATTGAAGGTCGTCAAAGTCGGGCAGGTCGTATACCTTCATGCGTTCAAGTGCGACAGTGAGCTGCTGCATTGCTCCGCTGACGACCTCGAAAAATTCGCTCAGCGTCGTCCATGAATTCTGCACTTTGGCGAAGCTGAGGCGCGAGCGCACGTCGGACGTGACCCGAAGCTGCGTCAGGTAATCCTTGGCGCGCCCCTTGAGCACGTCTTCCGCGAAGTCGCGCAGCGCGGCAAACAGCGTGCTGATGTGCGCTTCCATCGCGTTCGTCGCCTCGCTCACCATCTGGGCGAACGCCTGCAGCCGCTTCACATCCTTTTCGGGCGCTCCGGCGCGCGCGCTGTTGAGCAGGGAGCCGAGCAAGCCGCGGCGCGGTCCGCCGAGGTCTGCCAGCCGCCGCCGCAAAATGGCTTCGTCCAGCCGGAAGCTCAAGCCGTTGGTGGTCGCTTCTTCCAGGTGGTGCGCCTCGTCGACGACGAGGTAATCGTAGTCCGGGATGACGTGATTGTCGGACATGGCGTCCGCGATGAGCAGCGCGTGGTTGACGATAACCAGATGCGCCGCTTCCGCCGCCTTACGCGCTTTATAGAACGGGCACGCGCCGTCCATCATGGCGCGGCAGCGGTCGAGCGTGCAGCCTTCGTCCTCGGCGCTCAGCCGCCCCCACGTCGCGTTCTCGTTCGGTCCGCGCAGATTGATCTCGCCCCGGTCGCCGCTGCTGCTTTCGAGCAGCCAGACCAGAATTTTCGCCAGCGTCCGCAGCTCGTCCACGCTCGTCGGTCGCCGTCGGCGCACGCTAATCAGCCGCCGCGGGCAGAGATAGTTGCCGCGCCCCTTCAACAGCGCCGCGCTGAACGGGATGCCGAGCGTATCCTGAAGCGCGGGAATGTCTTTGAAAATCAACTGTTCCTGTAAATTGATCGTGTTGGTCGATACGATGACCCGTTTTCGGTTCAGCGTCGACCACAAAATCGACGGCACGAGGTACGCAACCGATTTGCCGGTGCCGGTGCCCGCCTCGATCATCATGTGCTGCGCGGAATTGAACGACTGCGCGACGTGGCGGCTCATGGCGACCTGCTGCGGGCGCAGCTCATAACTTGCCAGCCCGCGCGACAGCACGCCCCCGTCATTGAACACGTCCGCGACGCTGTCCTCGCTCAGATCGACCGTTCGCTCCGGGGCGCGCAGCGGCTTGGCGTCGCCCGTGTCGCTGCCAAACAGCGCCATCACGTCAACCTCGGCGGCGGCAGGCGTTTCCCCATTTGCCATGCGCTCGCGCAGCGCCGCGTCGAAGACAATCCGCGTGTCCCAGGCTAAATCCTGCCCAAGCAGGTTGATCTCGTACAGGGTTTCCATCGGCAGCGCCAGCAGCTTTGTCCACAGCAGCCAGTAAAGCAGCCCCGCGGCGCGCGCGTCTGCCAGCGCGCGGTGGGCGTCGCCCACGTCAATCTGGACTTCGCTGGCGAGGCTGCTCAGGCTGTAGCGCGGCGCGCGCGGCAGCAGCACCGATGCCATGTCGTAGGTGTCGATGCGCGGGTTGGTCTGTAGAATCCCCTGTCGCAAAAGGAAGCTAGTATCGAAGTTGACGTTATGCCCGACGACGGGCACATCGCCGACGAAAGCGCGCACGGCTGGAATAACCGCTTCGATTCGCGGCATCCCGGCAACGTCCTGCGTGCGGATGCCGGTGATGGTCGTAATCAGGTGAGGAATCGGGCGGTTCGGGTCGACCAGCGTGGTGAATTCGTCGATGATTTCGCCGTCGCGCATCCGCACCACGCCGACTTCGATAATCGCGTCCTGACCGGCGTCTAATCCGGTGGTTTCGAGATCAATGGCGACAAGCTCGCCCCGCATAGCGGCTCCGTTCTGAGGCAGATTCGGCAGCGAAAGGGTGATTTCCCGGCGGCAGTATAGCACAGCGCCAATGAAAAACCCCCGCCTATTCGTGCGGGGGTTCTCACCTCTCATCGCGCGCTCAGTCTATTCCGCGGCTTCGGTGGCGTCCGCGCTCTCAGTCGCGTCGGCGGTCGCTTCCGCGCTTGCCGCTGCTTCGACCGTGGCTTCCGGCTCAGGCGTGGCTTCGGCGGCGATGGCTGCCTGAACGCGCGCTGCCTCGAACTGCTGTTGCAGCGTCTCGCGCAGCGCCGGGAGGTCGCCAAAGGGCAGCCCGACAAAGCCCGCGTTGAGGATGCGGCTGTAATTCTGGTCCTCGAAGATCGTCCACAGAAGCGACTGAACTTCAGGTCGCGCCAGCGCAAGCTGATTGACATGGAGCTTCAACGGGCGCGTGAGCGCGTAGCTGCCATCGGCAATCGTCGCTTCGCTCGGTTCGACACACCCGCTGCCCGCGTCCACCGCCACAAGCTGGATGTTCACCTGATTATTCGCCAGCACATCTTGGTACTCGCTCCAGCTCATGAAGGTGAGCGCCCCCTCGACGTTCGCTGTGGCTGCCGCGCGATAGAGCGGGTCGCCGTTGGCTTCCGCCACGTCCACGCGCAGGGGAACCGACGTGTTATTTGCCTTTATCATCATCAGGTCGCCTTCGACCGACGAACGGGCAGGCGTGAACAGGAAGATGTCGGCTTCGGGGAAGCTTTCGCTGACCTGGTTCCAGGTGGTGATCGTATCTGCCGAGTCCGCGCGCCATAGGGTCGCCAGCTGCTCGGTCGTGAGACAGGCGAGGTAGTCGCTGGCGGCATTCGCTACCAGCACGACCGCCTGAGCGCCGAGGTCAAATGTCTCGACGCCGATATTGTTCGCGTCACACGCCGCCTGCTGCTCGGCTGTCAGGTCGTCATCGCTCACCAGAACGTCGAGGTCGCCCGCGCACAGGCGCGCCGCGCCCGAAGGAACGCCGATCAGATTGGTATCCACCGTCACGGTGGGATAAAGCGCCGAGAAATTCGACGTCACATCCTGGATATAGCCGCTGCCGTGCGGTGATCCGGCGATAGTGACCTGACCCACCAACTGCGCCGGAATTGCAAACTCGATGACTTCGCGGCTAAACTGTCGTCCCGTTAGCCCGCTGGCTACCACGTCGCGCGCGGTCGCCAATGCTTCCGCCGAGGGCGCGGTATAGCCTGCTGCTTCGACCACGGACGCCGCTTCATCGCCGGCGACAAAATTCAGAAAGTCCCGCATCCCCGGTTGATCGAGGCTGCCCGCGTTGACGTAGAGGAACAGCCGATCCGCGGCGCGATACAGCCGATTTTCGACGTTCTCGGCGGACGGCTCGGCGCAGCCCGTGTTCTCGGCGGTGTTCACGTCGACGATACGCACCGAGTCGTCCATCGCCGCAGTCGCGTTCAGAGAGACGATGCCGAGAGCGCCGGGGGTTTCGCCGACGCGGCTCAGAACGGCGTCGTCGCCGGCTTCTACCGCCGCGTCGTCGCGCAGCCCCGCGCCGCGCGCGAACGCATCGGCAGCGGCATAGGTAACCGTCTTCTCGTCGGGTACGACCAGGGTAAGCGCGGTGTCGTCGTAAGAGGGATTCACCTGATTCCAATTGACCAGTTGTCCGGTCGCGCTCGGCGCGAGCAGCGTGCCCAGCTCGGATTCCGTGACACACTGGGGCGCGTCCGATCCGGCGTTGGCGATGAAGGCGACGATGTTATGAGCCAGCAGAAGCTCGACGAATTCAAGATTGTTCTGCGCGCAGCGCGCGTCCTCGTCGAGCGTAATGGCGCGCGTCGCGACGGTCATGTCCGCGCCGCCCGCGCAGAAGGTTTCAAAACCGCTGTCGGTGCCCGTGACGGTCACCTCCACAGGGACGCCGCTTGCCGCCGCCAGCGCCTCGACCAGCGGCGCGGCAATGCCGGAGCCAACGACCGTGGGCGCGTCGTCCTGCGCGGCGAGAGCCGTCGGTAAAATCAGCAGGGCAAGCAGGCATAATATCCCGAACAGATCG
>CALMDI010000041.1 GCA_937864975.1 uncultured Chloroflexota bacterium
CGCGCGCGTCACCGTGCCGGACGGCGCCGTGTGGACAGGCAGCTTTCGCGCGCCCGCGCTCGGTATCAGCCGCTATGCGCTGGACGCGGCGCTTGCGGAGCGCGCCCGCGCGGTTGGCGTTCATTTGCGCGAGGCAACCACCGTAATACAGGTAGAGGGCAATTTAGAGTGTGGCTTTGAACTGACGACGCGCTCCTCGCGCGGCGACCGCACGTTCCAAGCCGATGCCGTCATCGGCGCGCATGGCAAGCGCAGCGCGCTCGACCGCGCGCTCAACCGTCCGTTTTTGCGCGCGCAGCAGCCGTTCGTCGGCTTGAAAGCGCACTTCGACGGTCCGGCGCTGCCGGGGCGCGTCGATCTGCACACGTTTCCGGGCGGCTACTGCGGCTTGTCGGCGGTAGAAGGCGGCGCGATCAATGTCTGCCTGCTCGTGCGGCAGTCGGCGTTCGCGCGGGCGGGCGGCGACATCGACTCGTTTGTCGCGTGGATGCAGCGGCAGAACCCGTTCCTGCGCGACTGGTTCGCCCGCGCGAAGCGCATTGGCGAGCGCTGGCTGTCCATCGCGCAGGTGCCGTTTGTGGACAAAGCACCCGTCGAACGGGACATTCTGATGGCGGGGGATTCGGTCGCGCTGATCGCGCCGCTGGCGGGCGATGGCATGGCGATGGCGCTCGCCGGGGGCAGGCTGGCAGCGCATTACACGGTAAAATTTCTGTCGGGTACGCTTTCACCTGATGATGTCTGTCGGGATTATGCCCGCGCGTGGCGGCGCGAGTTCGGCGGGCGAGTTCGGCTGGGGCGCGCGCTGCAAGCGTTTATGCTGCGCCCTCGGCTGGTCGCGCCCGGCTTGCGGCTGCTGAACGCGCTCCCGGCGCTGGGTCAGTTTTTCGTCGCGCAGACGCGCGATACCCGTCTCGTGGGTCGGTGAGGAATCGCTTGTGAGCGCTGCCGTTCTCGGAGTCATGACCGGCGTGCCGCCGATGCGCTTCACGCAGGAAGAAATTACCGAGCGCTTTCTCGCCCGGCTCGGCGGCGAGCGGCGGCGCGAGCGCGCGATCCGGCTGATCTTCGAGCGCGCCGGGGTGAAGTCGCGGTATTCCGTGGTGGATCACCGCTTCTACGCCGAAGATCACACGACGCAAACACGCAACGACCGTTATATGCAGGAAGCCGTGCCGCTGGGCGAGGAGACCATCCGGCGCGGGCTGGACGCCGCCGGGGTGTCGCCGCAGGAGATTGACGATTTGATCGTGGTCTCGTGTACGGGTATTTCGGTGCCAGGTCTCGACCTGCATCTGGCAGCGCGGCTTGGAATGCGTCACGATCTGCGCCGGACGGGCGTGCTCGGCATGGGCTGTTACGGCGCGTTTCCCGGTATGCTGCGCGCCCGCGACGCTGTGACTTCCAACCCGGAACGATTGGCGCTGGTGCTGGCGCTGGAGCTGTGCTCGCTGCATTTGCAGTTGAACGACACGGCGGAAAATGTCGTCTCGTCGGCGTTGTTCTCCGATGGCGCGTCGATGGCGCTGATCGGCGGCGATACGCGGCGAAAAGCCAATATAGCTAGCCCGCGGATCATTGATGCCCAAACCTACTGCGATTACACGACGCTCGAACACATGACCTTCAGCCTTACCGATCACGGGTTTCGCATGTACCTATCGAGCTACGTGCCCGACCTGCTGGCGACACAGATTGAAGGATTCATCGACACACTGCTGCGGCGCAACGATCTCAAGCGCGACAGCGTGCGCTTCTGGGGCATCCATCCCGGCAGCGCCAAGATTGTCGATTACGTCCAGCAGCGATTGGGGCTTGCCGACGCGCAGGTCGAACATTCGCACGCGGTTCTGGGCGAGTATGGCAATATGTCGTCCGCGACGATCCTCTTTGTCCTCGACCGAATTCAAACGTGCGGGCAGCCGTCGCCGGGCGATTACGGCGTGCTTATGGCGTTCGGTCCGGGGCTGACGATGGAAGGGATGCTCGTACGGTGGTAATCTCTGCGCGCGTTTGCTGACTACCGCGCGGAAGGAACCCCTATGTCGTCACCCAAGCCCATTCGCATCGCCCTGATCGGCGCCGGCATTTTCGCGCGCGAAGCGCACCTGCCCGCGCTGCTCGCCCGGTCGGATGACTTCGAGATCGCGGCGGTCTGGAGCCGAAGTCGGGAATCGGCGCAGCCGTTTGCCGGGCTGATTCCCTATCCGGTCGACGTAACCACCGACCTCGACGCGCTCCTCGCGCGTGAGGACATCGACGCGGTAGACATCGTCCTGCCGATTAACCCGATGCCGGAGGTGGTCGAAAAGGCGCTGAGAGCCGGTAAACACGTCGTCAGCGAAAAACCGGTCACCCCGGATGTCTCGGAGGGACGGCGCCTGCTTGCCGTGCCGAGGCGGTCGCTCTGGATGGTGGCGGAAAACTTTCGCTATCAACAGGCGTTTCACGACGCGGCGAATGCTGTTCGGCGAGGGGACATCGGCAAGCCCGTGTCG
>CALMDI010000042.1 GCA_937864975.1 uncultured Chloroflexota bacterium
TTGTACAGTCAGGCTCGTTACTTTTCAAACCCCAATCCTCAAAAGTGTCGTCTCCTCAGCCGATTTCGGGGAGGGAGGCAGAGGGTGGGGTTTCGCGTCCACAGCATGGCAACTAGCAATCACAGTATACTTACGAACGTGCTGCCGCCGATTTTAACGGTTTCCGCACGCGGAGCCAAAAAGGGTTTTCGAGCGAGAGTCGTGAATATCGAGAACGGCGAGCAGGGGCGCACCTGCTCGCGCCCGTTCAGGTTGAAATTCGGGCGCACTCGTGGGTGCGTCACACGGCGTTGCGCCGGTCGATAAGAGGTGGCGCCGCCGCCGCGTCTAACCTGTTCGGAGACGCTTTCTACGGCTGCTGTCCCCGTTGACTTTGCCTCGGAAGGAGAGTAAGCTGAGGGAAAGCGCAACGCTGACAACGCACAGGTGCTGCATGAGTACGCTCATTATCGGCGCAGGCGCCGCCGGAATTGCCGCCGCCCGAACCCTTGCCGACGCGGGGGAAACGGTGGTGGTACTCGAAGCGCGCGACCGGATTGGCGGGCGGGTGTTTACCGACCGCACGCTCTCGGATATCCCCGTCGAACTCGGCGCGGAATTCATTCACGGCGATACCGCTCCGACCTGACTTCTCGCCCGACAGTTCGGGCTTCGGCTTCTCCTTTGGCGCAAAACCGACGACTCGCTGGTTCGCCTCGCGGATGGCTCGCTGAGGTGGATGGCGGATGCGCGTCGCCTGTTCCCCGACTTTGACGTGACGCGGTCGTGGCTGCTGGATGCTGTCCCGGCGCTGTCCGACGAAGACCTCGAAGCGTATCTCCGTCGCCTGGGCTTCAGCGAGACGCAGCTTGCCTACACGCAGCGCGGCTTTGCCGGGGCGGCGGGCGAAGCGATGAGAAATCTGAGCGCGCAGGCGTCGCTGGACGAGATGCACGACAACAGCGCGGGCGAAGGCGACTACCGCATTCTTGACGGCTATGACGCGCTGCTGCGCCCGCTGGCAAGCGGCATCGACCTTCGGCTGAACACGGCGGTCGAGCGCGTCGCGTGGCGAGAGCATCACGTGACCGTCACCACGGCAGGTGGCGAGGTCTTCGCAGCAGATCAGGTTGTCATCACGCTGCCGCTGGGCGTGTTGAAAGCGAGCGTCGTTCAGTTCGAGCCGGAATTGCCCGCCGCGAAACGCGCTGCCATCGAGCGGCTTGGCGTCGCGCCGGTTCTGAAACTGATCTACCGGTTTGCCGAGCCGATTTTGCCGGATGGGGTGATGGCGCTTTACAGCGCGCTCAACCCGTGTATGTGGTGGTCGCCGTCGTTCGGGCAGCCGAGCGGCGACTACGTGCTGACCGCGTTCGTCACCGCCGACCGCGCCCGCGAGCTGCTGGCGTTGGGTGAGGCGGGCGCGCTCGCAAAAGGAATCGAAACGCTGCAAATCGAGCTCGACCGACGTGACCTTCAGCCGCTTGAGGCGCGGATGGTCAACTGGGTCGAGGACGCCTACAGCCGCGGCGGGTACAGCTTTACACCGCCCGGCGCCATCGAGGCGCATGACGCGCTGGCACAGCCGCTTGCCGACACGCTCTTCTGGGCGGGCGAAGCGACCGCCGGGCACGTGTGGAAAGCCACCGTGCATGGCGCTTATGCCAGCGGCTTGCGCGCCGCCCATCAGCTTTTATCCGTTTTAGCAGAAAAGGAAACACGTCAAGTGTGATACCATGATCGCCTACAATAAGCCTCAAACTCATCCCTCGAACAACGCGATTGTCGTTGTTCCCAGCGCCGCGCGCTACGCCGACCAGCAGGTCGACGTGATGTGCGCCGCTTATAACTGCCAGCCGAACGAGACCTTTCGCGCGGCGCAGTTCCGTCAGCATCGTGAAATTTTCCCCGAAGGTCAATTCATCGCGCTCGACGTGAACGCCGACCGCGTGGTTGGCTTGACCGTGAGTATGCGCGTGGACTTTGATCCACGGAAGCCCCTGCTTGAACGCTGGGTCGAAACCACCAACTATGGCTGACTGACCACCCACAACCCCAACGGCGAGTGGCTGTACGGCGTCGAGTCGTCCGTGCGCCCGGATGTCCAGGGTCGGGGGGTTGGCAGCAAACTGATGGACGCCCGCTTTGACGTGATCCGCCGCCTGAACCTGCGCGGTCTGGTCGCCGGGGGTATGATTATGGACTACCACAAGGTGGCTCATGAAATCACGCCGGACGATTACGTGCGCGAAGTGGTCGAAGGCAAGCGCTTCGACAACAACCTGACCAAGCAGCTTGGCAAGGGATTCCGCGTGCATAACCTGATTCCGAACTACTGCTACGATCCCCGCGCGTTGAGCTGGGGTGTGGCGATAGTCTGGGATAACCCGGATTATGAACCCGGCAAGCGCGTGATCGCGAAAGTGACGCCGACGAGCTATACCGTCGACCTGAAGCCCAAGCGACTTCCGGTAGCGGCGAGCCAGACTCCGCCGCGAGCGTCGCGCTAAACTCGACAATTCTCAGCGCATTTAAGCAATGTGCTGCTATAAATACGCACCACGAACGGGGTATGGCGCTGCCATGCCCCGTCTGCGTTGGAGAGGTATAATCGGCGGCATGGCAGGAATGGGGTACGCGATGACCGAGCCGATTGAGCCAATCCCGCCGGAGCAGGCGCGCGCGATCCTCGAAGGGGCGATGCGCGAGCGGCTCGGCGACGACTGGCAAAGCGACGAGGGCGGCTGGACGCTCGTGACCGGGCACGATTACATGGCACGGGTGACGCGCGACCGCGCCAACGTCGATTTTTACGTCGATCTGCTCGGCAAGGTGCATGTCGAGACGAGCGAGATCAACCCCGCGCAGGACAGCGGTCGCCTGATCGCGTGGATGCTGCTGGGTGTGTCGCTGGGCGTTGCGCTGATGATCGCCCGCGCGGTGGGATGGCTTTAGATGGTTTCCCCGGACAGTTTTTT
>CALMDI010000043.1 GCA_937864975.1 uncultured Chloroflexota bacterium
TGACCGACTAACGCAGGTCGAGACGTTTGAACTGTTCCTGCAGCGCGCGTTCCCAACGAAATACCGCTTCTCCATCGAGGGACTGGATACGATGGTGCCGATCCTCGATGAAGTCCTGGGATGCGCGGCGGAGGACAGCATCGACAATCTTCTGCTCGGCATGGCGCACCGCGGACGGCTTAACATTCTGGCGCACATCATGAACAAGCCCTATGACCTGATCCTGGCAGAGTTCAAAGACCCGCTGCGGATTCAGGAATTGCGCGAAGCGATTGGCTGGACGCAGGGCGACGTTAAATACCATCGCGGGCTGCGCCGCGCGGTGGACACCGACGACGAAACAGGCGGGTTGTGCGTCACCGTGCCACCGAATCCGAGCCATCTGGAAGTGATTAACCCGGTTGTGGAGGGGATGGCGCGCGCCGCCGGAACGCGGGTACAGGGCGTCGGCAAGCCCGAATTCAACCCGAACCTGACGCTGCCCGTGCTGATCCACGGGGACGCCGCCTTTCCCGGTCAGGGCGTCGTCGCGGAAACGCTGAACCTGTCGCAGTTGAACGGCTACTGGACGGGCGGCACGCTTCACATGATCGCCAATAATCAGCTTGGTTTTACGACAAAGCCAAACGAAGGACGCAGCACGCTTTACGCCAGCGACCTTGCGAAGGGGTTCAAGGTGCCGATTGTCCACGTGAACGCCGACGATCCGGTGTCGTGCATCGAGGTCGCGCGGCTCTCGTATGCCTATCGCGCCGAGTTCGGCAAGGACTTCGTGATCGACCTGATCGGGTATCGCCGCTACGGGCATAACGAACTGGACGAACCGGGCTTCACGCAGCCTGTGTTGTACCAGACCATTCGCAGCCTGCCGACCGTTCGCAAGCGCTGGGCTGACCAACTCGTGGCGCAGGGGCTGATTGACCCCGGCGAACCCGAAGCGATGATCGAGCGCACCAACCAGAAGCTTCAAGCGGTTTACGACGCGCTCGAAGGGCGCGTGGAGGAATTGGTGGAGCCGGTGCCGCCCGCGCCGCCCCCCGGCGAAGCGCGGCGCGTGAAAACGGCGGTGCCCGCCAAACGGCTCAAGGCGATTAACGAAGCGCTGCGCGACTTTCCCGACGGTTTTGCGTTCTATTCCAGCCGTCTCGAAAACACGATCCGCAGCCGGCGCGAGGCGCTCGACGCAAAAACGCCGTCGATTGACTGGGCAGCGGCGGAAGAACTGGCATTCGCCACCATTCTTGAGGACGGGATCGCGATCCGGCTGAGCGGGCAGGACACTGAACGCGGCACGTTCAGCCAGCGCCATGCTGTCCTGCACGATGCCAACACGGGCGAAGAATACGTGCCGCTACAGTATCTTCCACAGGCAAAGGCGGCGTTTGAAGTTCTCAACAGCCCGCTTTCCGAAGTGGCAGCGCTTGGATTCGAGTATGGCTACAACGTGCAGGAACCGGGCAGACTGGTCATCTGGGAAGCGCAGTACGGGGACTTCATCAACAGCGCGCAGATTATCATCGACGAGTTCATCACCTCCGCGCGCGCGAAATGGGAGCAAACGCCATCGCTGGTCATGCTGCTGCCGCACGGCTGGGAAGGCGCGGGACCGGATCATTCGAGCGGGCGGCTGGAACGTTTCTTACAGCTTGCCGCGAAAACCAATCTTCGCATCGCCAACTGCACGACTGCCGGGCAGTATTTCCACCTGCTGCGCCGACAGGCGCTGCTGCTGCGAACCGACCCGCTGCCGCTGGTCGTGATGACGCCCAAGAGCCTGCTCCGCAATCCGCTGGTGTCGTCGTCGCTCAAGCAGTTGACGGATGGGCACTGGGAGCCGGTCATCGACGATGACGCCGCGGACGCGGCACAAATCCGTCGGTTGGTGTTGTGCAGCGGCAAGTTCTACCTCGATCTGATGACGAGCGAGTTTCGCGCGCAGCACCCGGACGTCGCAGTCGTGCGCGTTGAGCAGTTGTATCCCTTTCCGGCTGCCGATCTCGAAGCCGTCATCGGGCGTTACCCGGCGCTGAAAGAAATCGTCTGGGCGCAGGAAGAACCGAAGAATATGGGCGCGTGGGAATTCATGAGCTGGCGTCTGGAACGCCTGGTCGATGACCGCGTCCCGGTTCATTACGTCGGTCGGCGGCGAAGCGCCAGCCCGGCGGAAGGGTCGCTCGCGGCACACAAGGCAAATCAGGCGATGATTATCGAGTACGCATTTAACTGGGCATTCGACCGGTAGACGACGCGCACGGGAGGCAGCATGGCAAACTCAATCGTCGTACCCGATTTAGGCGAATCCGTCCTTGAGGCAACTGTCGCGCGCTGGCTGAAGCAGGAAGGCGAGCGCGTTTCGGCGGGCGAGCCGGTCCTGGTGCTCGAAACCGATAAGGTCGATCTGGAGGTCGCCGCCGACCGCGACGGCGTTCTCATCCGAATTGAACATCCGGCGGGTGACGACGTTCACGTTGGCGACGTGCTGGTCGCCGGTCAGCGCATGGCAGACCAGCACCGCATTGCTCCGCTCGGGATTGAGGGTGCCGTAGGTCTGGTAGGCGATCTGGAACGGCGCCAGTGCCACGCCGGCGTCGAGCGGCAGCGGCTCGTCGGCGCCGAACTGCGCGACGAGGCTCGCCGGCCGCTCGGCCTGCGAGCGCGCCACCTCCTCGACCGGCCCGATCCGCGGTTCAACGTGCTGCATATCAATCCTTTCGCCCGCGTTCCAAGAACGCCCCTCGCGACGTGTCAACGCTTTTCCTTCAACGCGGGGCACGGTGGGCTTGTCAGCGATACGGCAATGCCGTATCAATTCCGGGCGGGGACATGGGATGCTGTTCGATTGGGCGCCCTGGAAGGCCGGCAGCAACCAGCTGAACCAGTACAGATAGAATCCTTGCTATACTGTAGGCATGGAAACTAAAGCTAAAGACCCCAATCTTATAAAAAGTGGCCATCTTGACGTAGGACAAGGCCATAAACTTTATTGGGAGGACTGGGGCAATCCCACCCGCGATGCGCGGGCCGCACAAGCCCCGGCCAAGCGCGGTCCGATCACGCTGTCGCTGACGGATGATCCCGCGTCGGTCGCCGT
>CALMDI010000044.1 GCA_937864975.1 uncultured Chloroflexota bacterium
AAGGGGTTTAAACCCCTTGTTCACAGGTTCACGGTGCGTAACGTCAGTTATTCAGGTCATTTTTTGCTGCCTGGCGCGGGCTGCGGTGTCCACGTCGGTCCAATCACCTTTGGACTGCCAGCTTCCCACACAAAACGATCAATACACATGCGCCGCATGGTTCTTGCGGCATCCCATGCATGGTAAACGATGAAGGTTTCCTGATCGTCGGGCGATGCTACGAAGGAATTGTGACCGGGACCCATCACATGTCCTGCCACCGTTTTCAGCACTTGCGTGGTCTCATCAGTTGGACGCTCGTAAGGACCTAACGGATGCTGAGCCACGACGTAGGAAACGCCATAATTCTCTAATTCCCACGCGCCGCCGCTGTAGAAGCAGTAATAGCGCCCATTGTGGACGCGCAGCGCCGCGCCTTCAATCGTATGCCAGTCATAGACGCCGCCGTAAATGGGACGCCCGGCGCGAAACAACTGCCAGTCGGCGTGCGGGCGCACAACCATCTGGGGGTCGCCCGCGAGCGTCGTCATGTCCAGCAGACGGTCGACCACGATCCCCGTGCCCACACGCTGATCGCCGTCCAGCGTCAGGAAATCGCGCGAGTAAAACAGGTACCACTGTCCGTTCGCATCCTGAAACGGGTGCGCGTCAATTGTGAACAGATCGTTCGGCGCGAGAAGGCTTCCGCTGTCGCGAAACAGCCCGGTCGGCGTGCTGCTCGTCGCCACCCGCAGTTGATGATCGTTCCCGCCGATGCCCTGCGCCGAGTAATACAGATAAAACGTGCCGTCGCGGAATGCCACTTCCGGCGCCCAGTAATGATCTGCCCCCGGCACCGGTTCCAGCGCCCAGCCCGCGTGCGTCCAGTGAACAAGATCGGCGGATTGCAGCACCGGAAACTGGCGTCCATCGCTCGAGCCGGGCGCCGTTCCATAAGCAAAATACTGTCCCTCATGGCGCAAGACGAACGGGTCTGCCATATAGTGGGGATATACTGGATTCACGTAAGAGGACAAGAGGTCGCAAGCCTTCCGTTCGCAGTCGAGGCGCAAACCACGGCGGGTCGAGTCCGTTACTCTTTCAAGCCGGTGAGCGCAATCCCCTGCACGAAGTAGCGCTGCAAGAACACAAACGCGAGGAACAGCGGCAGCAGCGCCAGCGTCGAGCCTGCCATCAGCAGCGAATACTCCACCACGTGCTGCCCCATGAACAGCGCCAGCCCGGCGGGCAGCGTTCGCATTTCCGTCGTCTTCGTAATCAGCAGGGGCCACAAAAAGTCGTTCCAGTTATACATGAAGTGGAAAATCGTCAGCGTCGCCAGCGCCGGACCGGACAGCGGCAGAATGATGCGCCGGTAAATGTAGAACTCGCCCGCGCCGTCGATGCGCGCGGCATCGTCCAGCTCGCGCGGCAGCGAATTGAAAAACTGCCGCAGCATGAAAATGCCAAACGCATTCGTCGCGCGTGGAATAATCAGCCCCGAAAAGCTGTTAATCAGGCCAAGACTGTGAACGGTCACGTATACCGGGATAAACGTCACCTGAAACGGCAGCATCAGCGCGACCAGGACGAACAGAAACAGGAAGTTACGCCCCGGAAACTCAAGGCGGCTGAAGGCATACGCCGCCATCGAATCGAGAAACAGCGAAATCGCGGTCACGCCCGTCGCGAAAACGACACTGTTCAGGAAGAAACGACCGAGCGGCGCGCGATCCCAGATGTCGATGTAGCTGTTGAGCGTCCACGCTTCCGCGAACAACTGCGGCGGATAGCGCACCACGTCCCGCTCGTACTTGAACGACGTCAGCACCATCCACACGAACGGAAAGACGACGACGATGGCGGCGACGATCAGCGTCAGCAAAACGAGCCAGTGGACAAGCTCCAGCTTTGCCCGCGGCTGATCGACATCACGGCGTAGCGACAGAACTTTTTGCGCCATAAACAGGGTCTTTCACTGGGTGTCGCGGAAGCGCAGGACGCGCAGTTGAATCAGCGTCAGAACAAACACGATCACGAACAGCAGCACGCCAATCGTCGAGGCGTAGCTGATGTCCAGAAGCTCGATTCCCTGATAATAAACGTACGTCACCATCGTTTCCGTGCTGAACAGCGGACCGCCGCGCGGCGTCATCACCCACGCCTGATCGAAGACCTGAAACGACGCGATGACCGAGATCACCAGCACGAAAATCCACGTGGACTTGAGCATCGGCATCGTCACGTAGCGGAAGCGCTGCCAGCGGTTCGCGCCGTCCACCTTCGCCGCTTCGTAGTACACGTCGGGTATACCCTGCAAGCCTGCCAGCAAAATGACCATGTTAAAGCCAATATTTTTCCAGATGCTGACCATAATCACCGCGCTCATAGCATAACGCGCGTCGCGAAGCCAGTCGCGCGTGGGCACGCCAATCTGCTTGAACCACCATGCGAACTGCCCGATGTCCGGGTTCAGCAGGAATTTCCACACAATTGCCACGATGGCGAACGACGCGATCACCGGCAGAAAATACGCCGCGCGCAGCACGGTGCGCCCCGGAATGCGCTCGTTGAGACCCAGCGCCAGCAGCAGCGAGATCAACAGCCCGACCGGCACGACAATCGCCGCATAGTAGAGCGTATTTTTCAGCGCGCCCCACATGCGCGGGTCAGCGAACATTCGCTCGAAGTTCGCCAGTCCGATCCATTCGACTTCTTTCGCGCCGAACGTCCAGTTTTGCAGGCTCAAAATGAACGACTGAATAATGGGCCAGAACACGAAAATCGCCAGCACGATCAGGCTCGGCAGCAGGAAAAGATACCCGGCGCGCGCCTGCGGGCGGTTCATCTCGCGCCACAAGTCGCCAAATCGCGACGACGTTTGGGGCGTCGCATCCGGGAGCGGTCGTAAGGTGGTTGCCTGCTGTCCCGACGTCATAAAATAGTCCTTCGTTTGACTTTAATGTAATTTACCCTCCCTCCCCGAAACTGGGGAGGGAGGA
>CALMDI010000045.1 GCA_937864975.1 uncultured Chloroflexota bacterium
GTGATTCAGACCGATCAGAAGCCCGCGCCCGCCCTGCAAGGACGCATCGAGTTCGACGACATCACCTTCCGATACGGCAGCGGCGAGACGATCCTCGACCAGTTCAATCTGACGATTGCGCTGGGTGAAAATGTCGCCTTTGTCGGGCATACGGGCGCGGGCAAAAGTACGATTGCCAGGCTGATCGCGCGCTTTTACGAGTTTCAGGAAGGCGAGATTTGCATCGACGGGCAGGATATTCGCTCGTTTGACCTGATGTCGTACCGGAGCCAGCTCGGTATCGTGCCGCAGATGCCCTTCCTATTCAGCGGCACCATCATGGATAACATCCGCTACGCGCGCCCGGAGGCGACGGACGAGGAAATCGAGCAGATCGCCTACAGCGTCGGCGGCGGCGAATGGCTGGACACGATGCCCAATGGCTTGCACAGCGACGTTGGCGAGCGCGGCGCGCGCCTGAGCATGGGGCAGCGGCAGTTGGTGAGCCTGCTGCGCGTGCTGGTGCAGCGACCGGCGATTTTTATTCTGGATGAGGCGACTGCCAGTATCGACCCGTTTACCGAGACGCAGATTCAGGAAGCGCTGGACATGATCCTCTCGCAGTCCACCTCGATCCTGATTGCCCATCGTCTGAGCACGGTTCGCAGCGCCGACCGGATCATCGTGCTGGATCATGGGCGCATTATCGAGGAAGGCAACCACGAAGCGCTCATGGCGCAGGGCGGGCACTACGCGGAACTCTATAACACGTACTTCCGGCACCAATCCCTGAGCTACGTGGAGCAGTCGAAAGAGATGTTCGCCAAATAGCATGTTAAAATGATTTAGGATGAGAAAGGGTGCGGTGATGACTGAACTGCTTGACGAAGTCTTTCAAAAGATCAGCCAACTAACAGAAGCCGAGCAGAATAGTTTGGCGGCATGGATTCTGGAAGAATTAGCTTCTGAAGAACAGTGGACAGCAAGGTTTGCGGCTTCTGAGGACTTGCTCAGTCAACTTGCAGAAGAGGCGATTTCAGAATTTCGGAGCGGTAAGACAGCATCACGAGCGTTGCCATGACCGACGGTACAACCTTTCGCATGACTGCCTCGGAATACCTCCTGCTGCCGGAGACAACTCAACCAATGGAGCTACTCGACGGTGAGGTGATCATGAGTCCCGCTCCGATTCCAGAGCATCAAACTGCGGTCGGAAACACCTATCTTCTTATCAGCGGGACGGTGAAGGAGCGCGGAGGACGAGCGTTTTTCGCGCCCCTCGACGTGCGTTTGGACGATCTCAATGTGGTGCAGCCGGACGTCATGTATCTCGCGCCGGATACGCGCTGTATTGTGGGTGAGAAATATCTCATCGGCGCGCCAGACCTGATCGTGGAAGTGCTGTCGCCGGGGTCGATTAAAACGGATAAGCGCGACAAGTTTCGTCTGTACGAACGCTTCGGCGTGCGCGAATATTGGCTGGTCAGTCCGCGCGACCAACTCGTGGAAGTGTGGCTTCTGACGGATCAGCGTTTTGTCTTGCTCAACCCTTACGGGGTCGGGGAGACGTTCGAATCGCCGCTTCTGGGCAGCGTGGACGCCAGCGCCTTATTTGCCTAGTGACAGACGTTAATAGACTCTCAGCAATTCTACGGTGAAGATAAGCGGAGCATTGGGTGGGATGACGTCGGGAACGCCGCGCGTGCCGTATGCCAGTTGCGGAGGAATATAGAATTCATACTTTGAGCCGACGGGCATCAACTGCACGCCTTCCTGCCAGCCGGGAATGACCTGTGCCAGTAGAAACGAAATCGGCTCGCCGCGCGCGTAGGAGCTGTCGAATACGGAGCCATCGAGCAGCTTCCCCTCGTAATGGACTTCGACCTCGCCGCGCGCTTCCGGTCTGGGACCCTCACCCTGCTGCAAGACGCGATACTGCAAGCCGCTCGGCGTCGTGAAAACGCCCTCTTTCCTTGCATTTTCTTCGAGAAATCGCTTGCCTTCGTCCACCCGCCGTCCTTTCGGTTGATGAAGATCGAGTATAGGCGCGCGTCCCTGCCACGGCAACTCGCGCCACGCGTCGATCATGTACAATAGCGTCTCATGGTGATCTCGCAACCGCGTTATCGTCCTCGTGAGCTTCTGCCTCTGACGATGATCCTTGTCGCGTTCGTCGCGCTTGCGCTGATTTACGCCCGCGCAACGCCGCCGCTGGAAGCGTCTGACGAGCTGTGGCACGTTGGGATGGTCGATGCGCTCGCGGACACGGGCAGCTTGCCCGTCCAAGTGCCGGGGGTCGAGACTGCCTGGGAGCAGGAGGGCAGCCAGCCGCCGCTGTATTACCTGCTGGCGGCAGGGTTGGTGGCGGGCATCGACCGCGATGATTTCGACGCGCTTCGGCAGCCCAATCCTCATGCCAGGGCGGGCGTTCCGGGCGCGTCGGACAACAAGAATCTTGTGCTGCACGATACACCTCATCCGTCGCTACAGGGCGCGGCGCTGGCGGTCTACGTGCTGCGATGCCTGGGCATTTTGCTCAGCTGCGTCACGGTCGCCGCGGTGTATTTTACGGCAGGAGAGCTAAGCCCAAACCCGATTGTGGCAGCGCTCGCCGCCGGGCTGACCGCGCTTAACCCGATGTTTCTCTTCATCTCGGCTTCGGTCAACAACGATAACCTTGTGACGGCGCTCAACAGCCTGATACTCTGGCAAACGCTGGTGATGCTGCGCCAGGGCTTCAGCACGCGGCGGAGCTTCGCGCTCGCGGCGCTGCTGGCGCTGGCGTCGTTGTCCAAGCTCAGCGCGCTCGTTTTGATTCCGGTCGTCGGGCTGGCGGCGCTGTGGGTCGCCTCCCGTTCGCGAGACGGGCGCGGCTTCACATGCCTGATACTGCTCATCGCCGTCGCGTGGGCGGGGCTGGCGGGCTGGTGGTATCTCCGTAATGTGACGCTGTACGGCGAGTTATTTGGCACCCGCGCGATGGTCGCGGTCGCGGGTCCTCGAACAGACGGTTTCACACTCCAAACGCTGATCGACGAATTCGAGGGCTTCCGGGTGGGCTACTGGGGATGGTTCGGCGCGGTAAATATTACCGCCGCGCCGCTGTACTACCGGGTGATGGATGCAGTCGTCGTCATCGCGCTTGCCGGTCTGGCGCTTTATGGGTGGCAGGCGCGGCGTCAGGCGCAAATGCTCGTGCGGATCGGGCTGCTGGCGCTGGTCATCGCCCTCGGCTCGGTCGCCCTGATCGGTTGGACGGCACAGACTTACGCCTCACAGGGACGACTCCTGTTTCCCTATCTTGCCGCGATCAGCCCCCTGCTGGCGCTCGGACTGGAGCGCGTTTTTCGCGTAGTCAGATTACCGGAATGGATTCTGATCAGTGTGGGGATTGGCGCGTTCGGCATTTGGGCGCTCCTGGTTCCCTTCACGACGATTGCGCCGCACTACGCGCTGCCGGAACCACGGGCGGAACTGCCGCCCAATGCTCAGCCCGTGTACGCGCGGTTTGACCGCGTCGAACTCGTGGGCTACGAGGCGACCGACACCCGTTACGAGCCGGGGGACGCGGCGCCGATCACCGTTTACTGGCGGGTGGTCGAGCAAACAGAGCGCGACCTGAGCCTGTATTTGCACGCGGTGAATGACGATGGCGAGGTGATAGGGCGGATCGACAGCTATCCCGGCGGCGGTCGCCTGCGAACGACGACGTGGCTTCCCGGCATGATCTATGCGGATAGCTACCGCATCCTGCTGGACGACGACGCGAGCGGCGCGTCTCGGCTGCGGGTTCAGGTGGGGTGGTGGGATTTTGAGAGTGGCGACGTCGTGCAGCCGACGAGCGAGAACGACACGCCGCTCGAAAGTGTCATGCTGGACGCGGGCGGCTTCGCCGGGGTGGAGCCGATTCCGACTGATCTGACGGACATCTCGGACGTGAATTTCGGCGGGGTGATCGCGCTCGACGGGTACCGGATCGCGCAGGACCAGGTCGTGCTGTCATGGCGCGCGATGGGGGCGCCGGACGCTAATTACACGGTGTTTGTGCAGGCGCTCGACGACCAGAACGTCGTCGCAGCGCAGGGGGACGCGCCGCCCGCGCTGCCGACGCGCTACTGGCAACCGGGCGACCGCTTCGTGACACGCCATCCTTTGATCTCTGCCGAGCCGCTGCCGCCTGGCAGCTATCGGATGGTGATCGGCTGGTACAAGCCGGAGGACGGAGCGAGGCTCGAAACGGCGTCGCCGGACAATGCCTATCCGCTCGGAACGCTGACGGTTCCGTGAGCCGACGTCCATTCACGAGAGCAAGTTAGTTGTCGAGTGGAATGTCTGCCCATAACCCCTCGGCGTTACCCGCGTCGTCAAGAACGCTGCTGTTGACGAAGCGCTCGCCTTCGAGCGCGTACATGCCGACGCGCAGGGTTTCGGTCTCGGCGGGAATCCCGGCGTCGATCCACGTGATGATCGTGTCGCCTTCGCACCAGAAATGCTCCGGGTAGAAGCTGGCGTCCTGCTGACCGACGCGCTCGCCCGCCGCGTCGAGAAAATGGGCGAAATATTGATAGCCGCGCTCGCCTGCGCCCGGCAGCGTCCAGCGCAGGTAAACACGGTCGCCATTCAGTAAATAACCGGTGAGCGCCACGCCGTTGTCGAACGCGACAGGCGTTACGTCTGCGAGGGGCGGTCCGTTCCAGTCGGGCGCGGCGGCGAAGGCTTCGATAGTGTAGCCGCCTTCACCGGGGCGCAGCGGCACAACCATTGGCGAGTCCGTCTCGTAGAGATCGCTCGCCGCGGGAGCGAGGGCGCCGGGCGGGCTGATGACCGCAAACGGCTGCGCGGGAAAGACGGCGACGCCGCCAGACGCGATGACCAGCTCTCGCACGCAGTCGGCGCGGCGGTAGAGTAACGCTTTCCAGACCGGCTGACCGCTTTCGCCGGTCGTGCCGCCCGCGATCAGGATGTCACGGTAGGGCGCGAGGGCTTCTCGCACGTTCACCAGGTAGTGAACGGGCGTCAGGTGGATGCCGGGGTCGGTTGCCGCCGCGTTGCTCTGGCGCACGTAGGTCAGATAGACCCATCCCTGCGTAAACAGAATGAGGGCAAAGGCGGCGAAGACAGCACGTTGCAGTGGCGCGCGGGCGGGCAGGCGGCTGAGGAACCACTCAAAGGC
>CALMDI010000046.1 GCA_937864975.1 uncultured Chloroflexota bacterium
CTTTCGACATCAAGCTGTGCAACGTGATCCGCGATTGGAAGCAGATGGTCAGTCATAGTCGGTTTAAATCTCCCTATGTCTACATTACGAATTGACGGATGACCTTGGGCTGTCCTCCTGAAATCGAGTATTCACAACGTACTTTGAATAGCTACTCAGAAACCGACCCGGTCCTGAAAGACCTATCGCGGTGGATGGATTTATCTCCTGGCGTCGGGAGAGCACCACGAAGGGAACGGCAGCTTGACGCAACTGCAGACCAATTGCACCGCCATCGGTAATTATACCACGCTTTGATGGTTCCCACCGTCCTGGGGGGGGGTTAAGGGAGTGGTTGCGGGGTCTTTCGATAATTTATAAGGCAGGCAACCGAGCCGGTCGCCCCTGCCCTACAGGCTTTTGGTCTACTCGCAGGTTAGCCGTCCCGATCCGAATCAAAAGCGCCACCCGGAGGTGACGCCTTGATCGTTTCTCTAATTCTGCGAACTAGATGGCGACGACGTTGCTGGCTTGGGGACCCTTCGGACCCTGCTCCAGCGTGAATTCAACGCGCTGACCTTCTTCCAGCGTCCGGTAACCGGAACCCTGGATGGCAGAGTAATGCACGAAGACATCGGGACCATTCTCCCGGGCGATGAAGCCAAAGCCTTTTGTGCCATTGAACCACTTGATAGAACCTTGAATGCGCTCGGACATGCCGTACGACTCCTTATGGTAGACCTCGGAGGAGGTCAGATATTGGAAATAGAACGGCGTGTACTCAACTACATTCGTGGAATTTCGTCGTGCAACTCGGAGCGTTCTACAAGGGGCAATCATATAGAGGAAACGGGCATTTGTACAGAGGGAATTTCAGACAAATTTCGGGCGCGAACCCGGCTCTCAGGGTCCGATCAACTCCGCTCCCTCATAGAGAAGAATTCCATCGTCCGTGATGCGTACCTGATTCTGCGATGGCTTCCCGACCCACTGAGCGAGCGGTGGATGGCGATTGATGAGGGACGCCACCGTCGCCGCCAAGCCAACATAACGTACCGGGCTGGACAGATTGCCGCGATATTTATACAGGCTTGCCAGAGCCAGCCATTCCAGATAGTTAAGCGCGGTACTTTTAGGCATGATGATTGCCCTGTTGAGTTTTAATCCATACCAGTATGGCGCACTTCGCGGATTTTGGACACGGTACTTCACGGTGGGATCGCTTCAATCGCCCGCAAAGACGGCATCCACTCGCTCGACCACCTGACGATTGGCATAGAGTGTTGCTATCAGTACGAGCAGCAGCACGACCGCGACCACACCATATGCCGAGGCAATTGAGGAGCGGTCGGCAATCAGTCCCAGGAGCTGCGGCGCGATCAGAATCGCGCTCCCAGACGCCAGCGACGTGCGCGCGCTCGCCCGATTACCCTGCCCCTGCATAACGCTCATGGCGAGCGTAACCGCCAGCGGAAACAGATTTGAGATTCCAACGCCGACGATGAATAAGCCCGCGAGGTTCAGCATCGGCATTCGCGCCAGCCAGAACACTGGAAAGCCGAACGCCGCGAGCGCGACCGCGCCGAGAACCAGCCGCTTCACGTCTGTTCGTCGCGCCAGGCGGCTGCCCAGAACGCGCCCCAGAACCGCCGCGATAAAAAAGACGGTCATGCCGCTCGACGCATCCGCCGCCGCGAACCCGACTGCGTCCTGAAGAAAATCCGCGCCCCAGAAGCCTACCGACCATTCCACAGCAACGCCAAGAAAAATCACGACGGAGTAAGCCCAAAAAACTCCGGGAAGCGTTGTGTTCGCACGTTCGCGAGCGCGAACACGCTCGCCGCTGCCAGGGATCGACTGTGTCCAAAAGCGCGCGGCGCAGAGGGTCAGCATGAGGATGCCAACCCAAATTGCCATACGCCAGCCGATACCATTCCGCTGCAGCTCGCCGATCACGAGCGGCGCCATGCTGGCGCTGATACTCGCGGCGACGTTGGATTCGGTCACTGCCAGCGCGAAATGGGTACCACTGTGGGCATCGGCAAGTCCCGCCTGAAGTGCGATCAGCAGCAGCGCGCCGAGCCAGCCCATGACAAACGCGCCGCCGACCGTAAGGGCAATGACCTGACCGAAAATCAGAAATATGCCGCCGAGCGCCATGCCGAACGCGCCGAACCAGAACAATCGACGGCGTCCAAAGCGTTCGGTCAGCCGGTCGCCGTAAAGGCTGGTGAGGACGACTCCGCCCGCATAGGCGCTGAAGTGATAGCCTGACTGTGTATAGTTAAGGTGAAGCTCGGCGCTGAGGAACGGCATGAGGGGTCCCAGAACCGCCATCATGTAGGCAAAATATGCCAGCATTCCGTAGGCAAGCCATGTAAAGGACGTGCGTTGAAAGGCGGCAGGTGTCATCGTCATCCCCGGTGCGTGTTCATTGTACAGGAGCCGCCTTGTCGCATACAGCCCC
>CALMDI010000047.1 GCA_937864975.1 uncultured Chloroflexota bacterium
GACGATTCACGAATGGCGCGTACTTCAATCTCCCGCGCGCCACCGCCGTGCTTGACGATGCTGCCACCAACGTCGTTCGCGGCGGCGAGAAGCGGGTCGCGCGCCGCCAGCACCGCTTCGGCGGCGGTATCCAGATCATCCAGATCGAGCACCTGAATCTGCCCGATCATCACCGGCTCATCGCTGGACGTGGTAAAGCCGCCCCCAGCGCGAATCAGCCGCGCGGCGTTGCTGACCGCCGCCAGCACGGACGGCTCTTCGATGACCAGCGGCACCAGGTAATCACGGTCGCCAACGAGAAAATTGGTGGCGATGCCAAGCGGCAGGGCAAAGATGCCGATGGCATTTTCGATCATCAAGTCTGCCTGTGCCGCGTTGAGGCTCGTCATGCCAAGCAGCGCCGACTGTTCCTGCGGGCTGAGGTTTGCCCACTGGGCGACGAGAGCGGCGCGTTCTGCCAGCGTCCGCTTATAAAAACCCGGAATACGCGACGTGTGCTCGTGGCTCATGGGGGCTACTCTAGCAGGTTGGCGCTCTCAAAAGCTATCAAAGGCGTGAATTTGGTGAAAAATCGCACAAAGACTCATTCGGGGTTAACCCGCATACAGCCTGACCTCGCGCCAGGTTATGTCCTGCTCCCCGTAAAGAAGAATGCCGAATGTCGATAGATTGTCGACAGACAGCGTTCCCTGCCACGCCACTTCTTCATTGATACGCAGGGTTGCCGTCGCGCTTTCGGTGACGTGCAGCGTCAGGACATTCTCCCGCGGTCGCGCGTGAATGAACTGCCGCCAATCGTCGCTCGTGCTGTTGGTAACGATGTAGCCGTCGTTGTCAATTAGAAACAGGGAAGCGTCTGTTGGCGCCTCACGCTGTCCAAGCCACAGCCCCCAGCCGCTTGTCGAAACGCCGTCATTCCGCGCCGCTGCTTCGATGGTGAAGGGTGGGGCGGGCAGGTTTCCAAGCGATACGACGCACGAATTGCTGGTCAAGGGCGCGCAAGGTAATTCAGTAGAGGGCGTCACGTCGAGGATCAGCGTTCGCGCCTGTGGCGGGTTGGCAGCGCCGAGCATGAGCGCGGTGACAAGCAGCACCGCCGCCAGACACAAAAGCGCGACGATGCTGATGACGGCGCGCCATTTGTGCGGCGGCACGTGGTCGGCTACCATTAGCTCGTCGACGGACTTTTTCAACATTTACTCGCGATCATCCAATCATGCGTCCTCAGCGCTTCTTCCCACTGATTATTCTTTTGTTCGTTGTGGTCCTCGCGGTCGTGCCCGCTGCCGGGCAGGACGCTTCGACCGAGGAGCCTATACCCGACGATGCCGAGCCAGCCTGGGATGGCACGCTGCGACGGATTCGCGTGCCGATCCTAATGTACCACTATGTCAGCCCGCTGCCCCCAAACGCCGACCAGTTTCGCGTCGAATTGACCATCTCGCCCGAAGCCTTTCGGGCGCACGCGGAATACCTTTTCTTCGAGGGCTACAGCACAATTTCCTTTTACCAGTTGAACGAGGCGCTGCTGAACGGGCTGCCGCTGCCGCCGAAGCCGATCATTCTGACCTTTGACGATGGCTATATCGATCATTACACCAACGTGCTTCCGACGTTACAGGAACGCGGCTTCACGGCGACCTTCTTCATTATCACCGGTCTTGTGGACGCCGCCGATCCGGCGTACCTGAGCTGGGAACAGATTCAGGAAATGGCTGCCGCCGGGATGGACATCGAGCCACACACGAAGAATCACCTCAGCTTGCGCGAGCGCGAGTATGATTTTCTCGTTTATGAGATGCTCGGAAGCATCGAAAGTCTGCGGGCGTACCTGGGCAGGACGCCGCACATTCTGGCGTATCCAGTGGGACAATTCGACGAGGAAACGCTCACAGTCGCGCGCCAGCTTCCGATCTGGCGAGCGGTCACCACGCAGCCGGGACGCTATCACACCACGGACAATCGCTTAGAGCTGGATCGCGTTCGCATAACCGGTGGGATGAGCGCCGCCGGGTTAGCATCGCTCCTCAACAGTGAGTAGTGTCACAAACAAAAACCCGCCGAATTTCCGACGGGTTCGATCCTGAGACGAGATTGCGTTAGTCTGGCAGAATGCGGGTATCCAGAAAGTGATCCAGCCAGACCAGGAAAATGAGTCCAATCGGCACGGCGGTGGTCAGAAAATAGATCATCCCGTACTTCTGAATCGAGATTGGGTTCCCGTTATTCGGACCCATCCACGGCAGGATGAGCGTGACAAACGCGCCGGTCACGATAAAGCCAAGCCCCAGCGAGACAACCCACACGATGATACGGCGGATAGTAAGTGACGACATTCCATCCATCTCCTGCTTCACATCCCTTGATGTGTCCCTATTGTAATCGGGGATAAGACTGCTTCGCAAGCTGTTTCTTCCAGTAGACCAGGGCGATTGCATCTTATTGATCGAGCAAATGGAGTAGATAGTTGGGATCGAGGGCCGCGCGAAGGCGCTTGCCTTGGGCACCGATTTTGACCGATTTAT
>CALMDI010000048.1 GCA_937864975.1 uncultured Chloroflexota bacterium
AACTTTGATGTCCAATCTGTGTAACAGTACAAGCCCTTACTCCAATAGAAGAACCTCACATCAACTAAAGGGCTTTCCGCGCCGTACCGACCGACATTTACTGTGTCCGGCGGTCCATACTGCTCCACTAATTTCTCCAGGGTCCAACCTGTTGGCCCGGATGATGTGACTGCGTTTACAAGTTCCCTCTGAACTTTGGCCTGATCGTTTACCGTTGGCGGTGACTTTAACCCTCCCTGTTGAGGCGAGGAAGTTTGACTGGCGTTCTGGTAACCCTGCAACAACAAAGCTGTCAATGCAGCCAATAGCAGTGACCACGCTTGCCAGCCCCTGGCTCTGCGGCATATCACTATCAATATATGTTTTCTGGGCGATAATGGCACGGCTTGTCGCGCTCCTTCCACCCTGTATTCCCGATCCCTGACCCCTAATCTCCGACCCCTAACTCAGCAGCTTCGGTATCTGCGTGGGTATCTTCGCTACCTTCACGCCTGCTTCTTCAAGCGCGTCTATCTTGCCTTGCGCGGTGCCTGCGCCGCCTGAGATGATAGCGCCTGCGTGGCCCATGCGCCTGCCGGGAGGCGCGGTGCGGCCCGCGATGTAAGCGGCGACGGGCTTGGTGACGTACTCTTTTATAAATGCTGCGGCCCTCTCTTCTTCGTCGCCGCCGATCTCGCCCATCAGAACTATCTTTTCGGTGTGCTCATCGTCCTGGAACATGCGGAGGCAGTCAATAAAGTTGGTGCCGTTGATCGGGTCGCCGCCGATGCCCACCGCAGTGCTCTGGCCCATATCCAGCTCGGATAGCGCCCAGATTACCTCGTAGGTGAGCGTGCCGGAGCGCGACACCATGCCGATGCCGCCCGGCTTGGTGATATAGCCGGGTATGATGCCCACTTTTGCCTCGCCGGGGGTGATGAGGCCGGGGCAGTTCGGGCCGATTAGCCGCGAGGGGCCGCCCTTCATCGTATTGTACACGCGCATCATGTCGAGCACGGGTATGCCCTCGGTGATGCACACTATGAGAGGCAGCTCTGACGCGACTGCTTCCAGAATAGCGTCGGCCCCATAGGGCGCGGGCACGAATATAATCGAAGCGTCGGCCCCGGTCTCCTTGACCGCTTCCCGCACCGTATCGAACACAGGCACGCCCAGGTGCTCGGTGCCACCCTTGCCGGGTGTTACGCCGCCGACAACAATACCCGCGCCGTACTCGATCATCTGCTGGGTGTGAAAGCTGCCTTCGCGCCCGGTGATGCCCTGCACGATCAGGCGCGTATTTTTGTCGGCAAGAATTGCCATGAAGTGCTCCTAGTTGGCTCGCATCGCCTGCTTGGCGGCATCCACCGCTTTTTGCGCGGCTTCGGTTAAGGTTTCGGCGCTGGTGAGATTGGGGATATTCGCGCTGTCGATAATGGCGCGCCCCTCGGCGGCGTTGGTGCCATTCAGGCGAATGACCATCGGCACGTTGGTGGAGACTTCGCCGAGGGCTTGCAGAATGCCGCGCGCGACTTCATCGCAGCGCGTGATGCCGCCGAAAATGTTGAACAATACCGAGCGCACGCCCGGATCGGACAGGATGATCCGCAGCGCGACGGCAACCTTATCCGCCTGCGCGCCGCCGCCGATGTCGAGGAAGTTCGCGGGGCCCACTTCGTCGCCGCCGTAGAGCTTAATCATGTCCATCGTGGTCATCGCCAAGCCCGCGCCATTGACCATGCAGCCGATTTGCCCGTCGAGCTTGACGTAGCTCAAGCCTGCCGCGCGCGCGTGCACGACTTCTTTCGGCTCGGCTTCGATGTCGCGCATCTCCGCCAGCTCTGGCTGGCGAAACAGGGCGTTGTCGTCGATGCTGATCTTGCCGTCCAGCGCGATCAACTGCCCCTCTCTTGTGATGACGAGCGGATTAATCTCCGCAAGAACGGCATCGGTGTTGAGGTAGGTCTGATACAGCCCGTGTGCGATTTTTGTGAAGGCGCGCCAGTGCTCGCGGGGCAGGTTGATGCCGCTGGCGAGGTTGCGCGCCTGATAATCGCGCAAGCCGAGGAACGGGTCGATGTGCTCGCGGATGATGGCTTCGGGTTTGTCGTGCGCGACCTGCTCGATTTCGACGCCGCCTTCCGACGATGCCATCATCACCGGTTTTCCGGCGGCGCGGTCGTTGGTGACGCCCAGGTAGATTTCGGTGCCAATATTGGCGGCGGGGTCGATCAGCACTTTGCGGACAGGCAAGCCCTTAATACTCATGCCAAGAATCTGGTTGGCGACCTGCTCGGCTTCCTCGGTGGTGCGCGCCAGCTTGACGCCGCCCGCTTTGCCGCGCCCGCCGGTGAGCACCTGCGATTTCACGACGACGGTGCCGCCCAGTTCGCGGGCAATTTCATAGGCTTCCTGGGGACTCGTGGCGACTTTACCGAGAATGACCGGAATGCCGAACCTGGCGAAACGCCCTTTCGATTGGTATTCGTGAAGATTCACGTGGGGAAACCTCCGATAGCATAATCGGGACAGCGTGCCGCAGAGTATAGCGCGGCTGTGGAAAGTAACGAGTGCGGAGCGGGGGTGCTGAGCGCTGCGCGGAGTTCTGTAAAGAGTTCAGGCAACGAATCGACGGTCAGGTTTCTCTCAGCACTTAGAACCCGGCACTCCGCACTATAGAATCTCAATCGTCTCGCTCATCATTTCCAAATCGGGATAGTTTTCTTCGATCCACTTCAGCACACTCTGGATGACCTGATGCGCGTGGGCGGTGCTGTTCGTGACGGTGGCAACGGCGACGGCGGCGGACTGCCAGGTGTCGTGATGCCCGACTTCCGCGACCGAAACATTCATCGCCTTCTGCAAACGGGTGATCATGGATTTGAGAATGCCGCGTTTTTCCTTCAACGAAAAGACGTCGTCCAGATGCAGCTCAATCGTAACGAGACCGATAATGACGGTGTGTGACATGACTTTGGGGCGCGACGCGCCAGTAACCAACGGGAAGGGAGGCACTAGTATACGCGTTGTTACAGGATTTTTGCACCGAAAATCGGGCGAAGAAAGCGTTCCTGTGGTAAATATAGAAGACAATAAAATGCGCCGCCCCTAAATCAATCGTTGCAGGAGTCCCGGATGAACAGACGAGGCATCAACCGCATTGCGCTCTTGTGCATGAGTCTGCTGTTGCTGATGGGTGTGGTCTCAGCGCACGCGCAGGCGCCGAACTTGCTGACCAACCCCGGTTTTGAAGACCCCTTCACGAATCAAGGCGGCGAGCCGCCGCGTCAGGTTGCCCAGGGGTGGCTGCCGTGGCACATTCCCGCGCCCGCGGGCGCGCCCACATTCCAGAATCAGCAGCCGGAATACCTGCCTGCCGCGCCGGATACGTCGCGTATCCACAGCGGTTCCAACGCGCAGCTTATGACGTCGTTTTTCGCGACGTTTAACGGCGGCGTGTACCAGCAGGTGAGCGGGATCACGCCGGGCGCAGACCTGACGTTCAGCACCTACGCCTGGGTCTGGTCGTCGTCGTTCGACGACGTGAACGTCAGCACGATGGATGGGGGCATCGCGGTGCAGGTCGGCATCGACCCGTCCGGCGGTACCAACCCCAGCGCGCCGAGCGTCGTCTGGTCACAGGCGTCACAGCAGTACGACCGGTGGGCGCAGCATACGATCACCGCGGACGCCACGAACACGACGGCAACCGTGTTCGTGCGCGCGATTGTGAGCCTGCCGGTCAAGAATAATAACGTCTATCTGGACGACGCATCCCTGACCGTCGCGGGCGGAACCGCGCCCACGGCGATGAGCACCTCCACCAGCACGCCGGCGCCGACGAATTCGCCTGTTCCGCCGACGGCGACTTCCGTGCCCGCGACCGCTACGAACACGACGGTTCCCGATAACGGCATCGTCACGCCGACATCCGAGACGCTGCCGACTGTGACGAATAGTCCTGTGCCGAGCGATACACCCGTACCGAGCGATACTCCGGTGCCAACGGAAACGTCCGCGGTCACGGACACGCCGACCGAGCTACCCACCGAGACATTCACGCCAAGCCCAACGCCGACCGAGACCCCGCGCCCGACGCTCGACCCGACGGTGTTCAAGAGCACGGTCACGATTGTGGTGCAGCCCGGCGACACGGTTCAGAGGCTCGCCAACCTGTACGGCAGCACGGTCGATGCGATCCTTCAGACGAACGAGCTTGAAGACAGCGCGCTCATCCGTTCGGGGCAGACGCTGATTATCCCCGTACAGCTTCCGCCGATTCCGACGCTGACGCCAAGCTGGACGCCGAGCGGCATCTTCCCGACGCCGACGCGCACACCCGCGCCGCCCAGCGCGCCGCAAACCACTATCCCCTATACCGTTCAGCCGGGCGACGCGCTGAGCCGAATCGCGGCGCGCTTCGGAACGACGGTGCAAGCCATCGCCCAGCGCAACGGCATCGTCAACCCCGACCGGATCATCGCGGGGCAGGTGCTGCAAATCCCGGTCGATCCGACGATTCAGGAGACGCCCGCGCCGATCCCGACATCGCCGCCACCACCGCCGCAGACCTACGTCGTCCAGCCTGGAGATACGCTGTTCCGCATCTCGTTGCAGTTTGGCGTGGGGATTGCCGATTTGATCCAGTTGAACGCCATCGCCGACCCGAACCGAATTTTCGTCGGGCAGGTGTTGATTATTCGATGAGTGCCCAATGGCGCGTTCTCCGCAACGCGGGAACGGACGCCGTCGTGCTGGCGCGGGTCAGGCTGTGTACGAGCTTCTGGTGTCATTTCCGGGGCTTACAGCTTGTCCCGCGCCTCCCGGAAGATGAGGGGCTGCTGTTCATCACCGGGTTTGAAGGGAAAGCGCACACCAGCATCCACATGTTTTTCATGCGCTTCAGCATCGGGGTGGTGTGGATGGATGGTCAGGGCAGGGTGGTGGACACTGTAGCTGCCAAGCCGTGGCGTCCCGCCTATGCTCCGCGCCACCCGGCGAAATACTATGTGGAGGCGAACCCCTCGGTGTTGGAACGGGTAAAAATCGGTGATATACTGCGTTTCGACGAGGGTGTGGCAATATAACGTTATGTTTCGATGCCGACTACTGGGTTTGTTTTTAGCGGGTATGCTGATGTTGCCCGCTTTGCTTGTCGCGCAGGATACGTCGCCCGTCGATAACGCGGGGGTAACTATCCACGTGGTGCAGCGCGGTGAAACCCTGTTCCGCATCGCCACGCAGTATGGACTCACCACCGAACAACTCGCGCTGCTGAACGGCATTACCGACTGGAATAACATCCTTGTCGGTCAGACGCTGCTCGTGCCGGTCGCGTCGCCGGATGGCACGCAGACTCAAACGCACGTCGTTCAGCCCGGCGAATCGCTTCAGAGCATTGCCCGGGTTTATGGCGTGGATGCGCTCGCTCTGGCTGAAGCGAACAACGTTACCGCGGAAAACCCACTCTACGTCGGTCAGACGCTGACGATTATGACGCTGGTCGCGCCGGCTACGAACGTTCCCCCGACCGAAGCCCTGCCGGAGCCAACGCTCGTGCCGGTCGCCGCCGAACTACCGGCGGACGGATTTCTGCACACCGTCATCGCGGGGGAAACGCTGTTTCGCATTGCCACGCAGTACGGCGTGACGGTAGCGGACATCGCCCAGGCGAACCGCATCGGCGACCCGACGCTGATTTATGCGGGGCAGCAGCTCCTCATTCCTGGGGTCGAGCCGCCGCAAATCGCATCCGATCTGCCCGCGCCGGTGCAGAGCCTGACGGTCGATCCGCTGATTCTGGTGGAGGGGCAGACCGGGCGCTTCCGCATGACGACAAGCGCGCCTGTGACCGTCTCCGGCACGTTCCTCAACAAGCCGCTTCACGCCGCGCCCGATCCATCCGGCTTGACGTATACCATGCTGGTCGGCGTTCCGATCTTCACCGAGCCGGGGATTTATCCGCTGGTGCTGAATGTAGACGGCGGCAACGGCATTCAGAACACGATTGACGCGAATATTCAGGTGGTCGGCGGGGGCTACGGCAGCGAATATATTAACCTGCTGTCCGACCGGGACGTGCTGCTCGACACGAACCTTGAGAATGCCGAACTGGCGCTTATCGAGACCGTTATGAGCAGCTTCGCGCCTGCGCGCGCCTTTGAGGGTCCGATGGGCTTGCCCGCCGCCGCGGCGATGACATCGCCGTTTGGGACGCGCCGCTCTTACA
>CALMDI010000049.1 GCA_937864975.1 uncultured Chloroflexota bacterium
GGATCGCCCTGCCGCACGCCGGCAACAGTGCGCGGGCGCGGCTGAACTTCGGGGTTGCGCTTCGCCAATTCGTCCTCGAAGCGCCGCTGAAGCGCGGCAACCTCGTCCGTCACGGGCACATCCTCGGCGTGAATGAGCCAGATGAACGGGCGCGTTTCGTCGCCGTGAATGTCGAGGAAGAAATCGGAGCCTTCGCGTTCCATCGCCGCGCGAATGGACGCGATTTCCGGCGCATTTTCCGGCGGATTGTGCCAGACGCGGTTGAGATCGACCCCCGCGGCATTGGCGCGCAGGTTGCCGTGAACCGAGCCGTCCGGGTTGGCATTCGGCACGATATAAAAACGCGCTCTGCCCAGAAGCTCTCGTGCCGCGGCGTCGCCCGAATCGAGCAGCCTGGCGATCATGCCTTCGAGGCAGTACGGCGCCATCGGCTCCCCCGCGTGCTGGCGCACGACCACCCAGATTTTTGAGGCGTCGCCGGCGTCACTGCCGATAATCATGCCATCCAGCGAGCGCCCTTCATTGCTGTTGCCCAGTTCCAGCCGCCGCACGCCGGGCGCTGCCAGCGTCGCATTGAGAAGCGCTTCCTGCTGCGCCATAACGTAGGGCACAAAGTAAGCATAGGTCACGCTTGACACCCCCGCCGGGTGCTGGAACGTCAGGCTCGTGCCGTCGTAGGTGGTTGGGACGCGAAACCAGTTCCGGTCATCGGTGGACGCCAGCGCGTCGTAGCCATCCCACGCCTGTGGGTACGTCGCGCTGCTGGCGTTGCCGATGCGAATGGTCACCGGATGAACGGGTGCGTCCGAGACACGAAAGTAGAACCATTGAAAGAACCCGGCGTTGGTATCCGGGCGGATATGTACCACGACGGTGTCGTCGGTGATCGACTCCACGATGCCATTGCCACATTCAAAGTTCGAGTCGACGTTCATGGTCTACGTCCTTTACGTGAGATACGACCGGCAGCGGGTCTGTTCTAGCGCAGAATAGGCGCGAACGCCACAAGCCATCCATCGCTCGCACGAGAATTGCAAATTACATCAAATCTTCCATAATAAACGCAGCAGGGTCGGCGACCACACCACTCCGCAGACTGTCGCGATATGAAAATGCAAGGGCTTCCCTGATGCTTGGAACCATCCTGATAGCGATTGTCGTCATCGCCCTGATGATCGGCGCGACCGCGCTTTACGTGGCAGGCGAGTTTGCCTCGGTGAGCGCGCGCAAGCCCCGGCTAACGCAAATGGCGCACGAGGGTAACCGCCTCGCGAAAATGATTGTTCCGATCCTCGAAGACCCGCACCGGCTGGACAACTACATCGCCGCGAGCCAGGTTGGTATTACGCTGTCCAGCATCGTCCTCGGCGTCTACGGACAGCAGCAGCTTGCCCCGCTCATTCAGCCGCTGGTCGAGCGTATTCCCTTCCTCAGCAGTGGAGCCGCGGCGGCGGGCGTATCCGCGACACTGGTTCTGATCTTCCTGACGATATTGCAGGTCGTCCTCGGAGAACTGGTGCCCAAGTCCATCGCGATTCAGTATCCCGAAAAAGTCGCGATGGCGACGGCTGTGCCGATGCTCTGGTCGGCGAATATCATTCTTCGCCCGTTGATTATTTTGCTCAACGGCAGCGGCACGCTCATTCTGCGCCTGCTCGGCGTGCGCCACGAGGGTGGGCACCGGCACATCCATTCCCCGGAAGAAATTCAACTGCTGATCGGACAAAGCACGGAAGGCGGGTTGATCGACGCGGACAACCGAAATCTGCTCGACAATGCGTTCCGAATGGGCGAGCTGACCGCCGCCGAGGTCGCTATTCCACGCACGCGGATGGTCGCCGCCTCCATCGATACCCCGGTTGATCAGATGCTCAAGCTGTTCGCGGAGTCGGACTATACGCGCATCCCGGTTTACGAGACGACGATTGATCACATCACCGGCTTTGTGCATCTCAAGGACGTCTTTCGCCTCTATCACCAGCAGGCGCAGCGCGATCTCGGCTTGATTTTGCGGAAGGCTCCCTACGTGCCGGAGACGATGCACGCCAACGACGTCTGGGCGACGATGGACGAGCAGCAAAGCTATCTTGCGATTGTCTTCGACGAATACGGCGGCGTGGTGGGCATGATTACGCGCGAAGATTTGATCGAGGAGCTTTTCGGCGAGGTGCAGGACGAATTCGACACGGAGAAACCGCCGATTGCCCCCTCCGGCGAGCGCGCCTATCTCGTTCGCAGTGACGTTCTCGTATCGGTGGTCAACGAGGAACTCGGCATTGACCTATCAACTGAGATCGCGAACACCATCGGCGGCTTGGTGCTGCACGAGCTTGGACGCATTCCGGCGGCGGGGGATCACATCCGGCTCGACGGCGTTGAAATCCACGTCGAGAGCAGCATCGGGAAGGCGCTGTATGAACTGAGCCTCACGCTCCCGCCCGACCGCGCCGCGCCGACCGAGGAGGAAATCGACCTGTGACGCTCCTCGGTCCGATCGCGATTATTTTCATTCTGGTTCTGCTTAACGGCGTCTTCGTCGCCGCCGAGTTTGCGATTATCGGCATCCGCCCGACGCGCGTGGAACAGCTAGCCGAAGGCGGCAACCGGACGGCAATCGGCTTGCGCGAAGTGCTCCGTAATCCCGGCAAAACCGACCGTTACATCGCAACCGCCCAGCTTGGCATTTCACTTGCAAGCCTCGGTCTGGGCATGTATGGCGAGCCGTTCCTCGCGCGTTTGTTTGAAGGACCCCTGGTGGACTGGTTCGGGCTGGAAGGCGACATCGTTCACACAATTTCGTTCATCGTTGGATTAACGGTTATCACGTATTTGCACGTCGTCATTGGCGAGATGGTGCCAAAATCGCTGGCGCTGCAAAATGCCGAGCGCACAGTCCTGGTGCTGGCGGCGCCGATGGCGCTGATGCAGACCGCGTTTTCATGGGCGATTACGCTTCTGAACAGAATGGGCTTGCTCGTCTTGCGGCTGATCGGCGTGCCGCCGCCATCACAGGGCAGCCGCCTGCACACCCCCGACGAGCTTGAGCTGATTATCTCGGAAAGCGTCATCAGCGGGGTGATTGAAGCCGATGAACAGGAACTGGTCGAGAATATTTTCGACTTCAGCGAGCGTCGTGCCGGGCAGGTCATGACGCCGCGGGTTCACATCGAAGCGGTTCCAGTGACGATTGGCGAAGACGCGCTGCTCAAAAAAGTGCTTGTGTCCCCGCATAGCCGCCTGCCGGTCTACGAAGGCACGCTGGACGCCATTATCGGCGTGCTTCACCTGAAAGACCTCGTCCACCAGCAGATCGAGCGGCGACCCTTTAACCTGCGCGCCCTGGTGCGGAAAGTGCCGACTGTGCCGGAAAGCCTGTATGCGGAAGAACTGCTCGCCCTGCTGAAGCAGCTTCGCGTTCATCTCGCCATTGTCATCGACGAGTACGGCGGGACGGCGGGTATCGTGACGTTTGAAGATTTGATCGAAGAAGTCGTGGGCGAAGTGCGCGACGAATTCGACACCGACGAGGAAGACCCCATCACGGTCGTCGAGCCGGGTTACCTGAGCGTGCTCGGCACGGTGGTGCTGGACGACCTTGAACAGTATGTTGACCTGGGCGAGTACGATCATGACGTAGAAAGTATCGGCGGGCTGGTGCTGGCAGAATTGAACCGTCTGCCGGAACCTGGCGACTCCGTGACCGTCAACGGCGTGCGCTTTGTGGTCGAAAAAATGGACGGATTGAGCATTGAGCGTGTCGGCGTCCATTCCCCACCTACCCCGGAGACGCCAGCCGACTCACATTAGCTCGATTCCTCAAAAATCTCCTCCACACACCGCCCTTCCCACTGTGCGTGCGGTGTCACGCCCAATAGCCGCGCGAGAGTCGGCGCGGTGTCCAGAATGGTGACAGGTGACGGAATCTCGTACCCGCGCCGGATGCCCATCCCACTGACCATCCACGGGATTTCCATGTCTTCGGGAATGTCAAGTCCGTGGAAGCGCTCGTGCCCGCCGTGATCTGCCTGAAGCAGCAGCGCGTGTTCCCGGTCGCTCAGCGCGTCGAGCAGAATGCCAAGCGCGCGATCCGCTTTGGCAACCTCCGCGAGATAAGCGTCCGACATCCAGCCAAAATCGTGCCCGACGTTATCGACCACGCCGAGATAGACAAACGCGAAGTCGATTGGGTTCGTTTGGATGGCTTTTGCGGCAGCTTCGGCAACGCGCAGGTCGGCGTCGAGGTCGATCAGATTATCGACGTAAACCGAGTAAAAGAGCGCGCCCGGTCGGCTGAGGTCGCGCAGTGGTTCCCAACTGGTGAAGAACGCGCAGCGCTTGCCCGCTGGCTTTGCCACGTCCACCAGCCCCGGCAGCGGGCGCGCCATCGGCTGCCAATCGTTCGAGGTGACCCCGTGGCGCGTGGGCGGCACGCCGTGAAACATGGACATATGACAGGGCAGTGTGATACATGGCAGCACGGTTCGCGCGTGCAGCGTATACGCGCTCCGTTGAAGCAGCGCCTTCAGATTCGGACAATCCGCCGCGGCAATCGCATCGGGGCGCAAACCGTCGATGACGGTCAGCATGACAATCATTTGCGATGGAACTCCTTAAAGTGAAGTGGCGCTGGTGTTTCATTTGAAGCAAACGCTTGAAAGCGGTTTCATCGTAGTGCCATGTTAAAACGCCGTCAATTGGAGCGCGCTGTTGTGCAACATTCACCATTTCGGCTTGACTCCCAAATCGTTTCGGAATACAGTCACAGCATATCCAAAACGATTTGGATAGCTTTAAATAGCCTTTTTAAGCAAGACAAGATGCATATTAAGCTCAAAGACGTTGCGTTAAAAAGTGGCTATTCCGTAACCACGGTGTCGCGCGCGCTGGCTGGCTACAGCGACGTCAACGAGCAGACGCGCCTGCACATCGTCGAAGTGGCGACCAGGCTCGGCTACCAGCCCAACCTCGTCGCGCGGCAGCTTCGCATCCGCCGCACGCAGACCATCGGCTTGATTATCCCCGTTCGCGACCAGAGCTTTTCAAACGAGTTTTTCACCCAGTTTCTCATTGGCATTGGCGACGCGGCGTCGCGCGCGCGGTACGATCTGCTCGTCAGCGCGCAGGCTCCGGGCGAAGAAGAAATGAGCGCCTATCGGCGGATCGTCAGCGGGAACCGCGTCGACGGCATTATCCTGGCGCGAACGCGCCGGAATGACCCGCGCATCGCTTACCTGCGGGCGCAGAATTACCCGTTTGTCGCGTTCGGGCGCGGCGCGCCGGGCGAACCGGCAGACTTCCCGTTCATCGACGTGGACGGTCAGGCGGGCATTCGGCTGCTGGTCGAGCATTTCGTCGCACGCGGGCACCGCCACATCGGCTTGATCCTGCCGCCAGAGGAAATGGTCTTCACCGTTTACCGGCACGCGGGCTATCGGGACGGGCTTGCAGGCGCGGGAGTGTCCTCGGCACCTGCCGGCAACCGCACCAAAACCAGAAATGCAATCGTTAAAAGCGACGTCAGGACTCTCGAGCAGCGCACGTGTTGGCCTCCCCTTCGTCGGGCCGAACACGCTCCTAGAAGGCTGACCTCCCGACACGACGGCCTGACTTTAGAAAGCTGACTTTTTTTGTCAAGTTATGCTGATCTCGCCCGACACCTAGGAGCGAGGAAAATCGAGAGGCATGTGCGAGAACTGGCGCGCGCCGGGCTGCCTCTGCCGTCGATATGTCCATAGGAGTTCCGCTGGGGCAAGTGGCTTGTTAATACGACTGTTGAGATGGGCAGTGTCGAAGTGCCCGACCACGCTGACTTGAAGCGCGTGCTGCGGCCGCCCGCTTCTCGGCACCTGGAGCCATGAGGAGCCCTCCGACGCGACACTGACGCTCACGGCGATGATGCAAACGATCTTGATCAATAGCTGCGCACGCTCGCTGCCGAGCGAAGCGTCCTCGCATACGACGTGAGAAGTGTCGTCGCAGATTGCGTGAGTCTGTTTGTGGCACGAAGCGGACAATGACTTACTTCCGTGAGAAATGACGCTGGCCCTAAGCAGCTTCTCGTGTGGGCCTTCAATCACGCTTGGAGCGGCGCTTGACAAGGAGTTCGCTTCGAGGCGCGTAACCGGACCGCCTAATTGCCGAAGGAGAATTCGGCGCGGCAAGGCCACAACATTCTCCAATCTTCGCTCTCTCCGACCTTGCGCGGACA
>CALMDI010000050.1 GCA_937864975.1 uncultured Chloroflexota bacterium
CTAAAGCCCCTTCAGGGGGCTTGCCGTCTGGAATGGCAGCCGGACGCTTCAGCGTCTGGCGGCGCGCTATGGCAAATGACTTACCTGAGGTTACTTCTGTTCCTCTGAGATAGGTTTTGAATTGGTTTTTGCTGAAAGCGGATCGCTGACCGCTATTCCCGCACCACCTCCGCCACCGTGCCGCCCGTCATGTCCTGAAGCTGCGCCACCGTCAAGCCGAAGATCGCATTGTGCGCGCCGCCCGCCGCATAGACCTGCTCGTACCTCAGCAGCGAGTTATCAATGTAGGTCGGCAAATTCGAGGTGCGATGCGCCAGCGGCGGCACGCCCCCCGGCGCGTAGCCGTAAATGGCGATGCACTCGTCCGGCGAGGCAATCCGCACCTTCTTTCGACTGACGCCGTAGAGGTCGGCTATTTTCCGGTCGTCCACGCGCTGGTCGCCGCTGGCGAGCACCAGAATTGGCTGACCATCCACCAGAAACGCAAGGCTCTTCACGATCTGTCCAAGCGCGCAGCCGATGTTCTCCGCCGCAAGCTGCGAGGTCGCCGTCGATTGATCGAAAAACCGAATCGTGAGTCCGAGATTCAGACGATCCAATGCTGCCTGAACGTCCGCCGCGCCGAGTGGTTGCATGGGCAAGGCTCCACGGTAAAATGAGGCTATGACAACGCCGCCCATTATCCGCGCGCAGGTGCGCGAGTCAACCGTCCAGCTGCTTCAGGGCGACATCACCCGTGAGGAAACCGACGCCATCGTCAACGCGGCGAACACGTCGCTGCTCGGTGGCGGGGGCGTCGATGGAGCCATCCACCGCGCCGCGGGACCGGAATTACTCGCGGAAACGCGGGCGCTCGGCGGCTGCGAGACCGGCGACGCGAAGATCACAAAGGGCTATCGACTTCCGGCGAAATACGTCATTCACGCGGTTGGTCCCGTTTACCGCCCGGACGATCCAGACGTTGCCCTGCTTCTGGCAAGCGCCTACCGCCGCAGCTTAGAGGTCGCGGCAGAAAACGGTTTGACGTCACTGGCATTTCCGGCGATCAGCACGGGCGTGTACGGGTATCCGCTGAAGGAAGCGGCGGCGATTGCGCTGGCAACTACGGTTGCTTTCCTCAGGGATCAGGAGCAGATCAGGCAGGTACGCCTTGTGTTATACAACGAGGCGGCGTATCACGCCTTTGCAAGCGCGCTCGCCGCCCTCGTTCACCAGCAGTCGGAACTACGCTATCTCTAGCGACTACCCTTCGATGCTGCCGTCCATCGTCTGAAGCTGCGCCAGCACGTTCTGGAACATATCCCATTCTTCGGGATCGAACATGCTCTCGATGTCGTTATCCATCTGCTCTGCGATGGACAGGATTTCCTCGCGGCAGCCCTGCGCCTGGCGGGTCAGATAAATATGCACCGCGCGTCGATCCGAAGGATCGGGACGGCGCTCGACCAGACCCTTGTCCTGAAGCTTGTCGAGGTTCGGCGTAAAGCTCGTCGCCGCCCGCCCGACCGCACGTGCCAGCTCGCTCGCGTGCTGCCCGTCGCGCTCATACAGCGCGCGCAGGATATACCACTCGATGATGGTCAAGCCAAGCGGCTGAACACCGCGCCCAAACACCTGATCCAGATTCCGCAGCGCGATATCCAGATTACACCAGACCGATCCGTTGAAGCGTAGCATGGAGACTCTTTCTTTCATACCTTTAGCGCCCAACCGCCTGCGCGGAAAACGAGCGCCTACCTCCTTCATCCATTTGCACTAAAGCACTCAGACACCTGCAGGCGGCTGAGAGCATCGAAAACCAACATGCTTGCGCGGGCTGCGCGACCAGTGGTAAGAGAAACCTGCACTCCTACCCCGTGCGAAGCGGACGGAACAACTTGAAAATAGGAATGCCGTCGGAGGGGTCGGGCGATAGGCAGCGGCGGCTTCGATCCCTCGCCTGATGAGGGCTGATCGACGGCGAACGACTGAGCAAAACGTCACTACTTGTCTCGCAGTCTCAACCTAACGCACTTCCGTCCAACGGGGTTATTATAATATTATCTACGCACAGTTAACAGGATACGTTGTTACTTTTCGCCCGGCATTAACGCAAGACTCATGTTGCCCAAGCGCAGTTTATCGCCCACATTCAGCGGATAGGGCGTATCCGGGAGCAGGCGCTGTCCGTTCAGATAGGTGCCGTTCACCGAGTTCAAATCGAGCACGTGAACGATACCGCGGTAAACCACCAGCGCCGCGTGACGACGGGATACACCGAGTTCGCGTCCGCCGTAATCGCCGAGATCGATATCGGGTAAATAGTCGCTACCTTCGTCGGTTCGACCGATGATGTAGCCTTCGACCTGCGGAGCGTCAAGCTGGATGACGACGCGGTTCTTCCCGGCGAGTTGAAGCTGAAATTCGCCGACCAGGGAAATTGCCGATTTGCCCAAAGAATTTCCACATGCCTCACAGGTTTCCAGATCGTCGCGGTTTTCATGACCGCAATGGTTACAGATCGTCATACCGTTTGTCGCTATTCTGATTGTATTATTTCAGGTGATATTAATCCATGAATATTGGATTAAAGTGGGCTGCGTTGCGAGAGCAATATTTAATATCTCAAACTAGCAATATACTCCCGGCAGGGCAATTTGAATAGCCCGGTTTTCTGGGGGTTCGCCATTCTGAAGCACGGGTAAGCGCTCGCCTGTCGCCTGGGAGTAAAATCCGATTAACCCTCGGTACTCACCCGGCGGAAGATTGCCAAAGCCGTGGAAATCGACCACGTATTCTCCCGGCTGCCATAGCGTGACGGGATACGTTCCCTCCTGCGGCGCGACGTCGCGCTGCGCGACAATATTCCCTTCGGCATCCACCAGGTGAACAAACACCGTATACTCGCGATCTACGGAAAGCCGCGCCTGCCACACCAGCGTCAGGTTGAGAGCGCATTCATTCGGCGGCGCATCGACCGTATACCCATAGAGCAAGAACGCATCGCCCACCTGCGCGTCCAGCCGTTGTTCGACCTCCGGCGCTTCCATCAGACGCGCCACGCCGCCGATTTCTATGCGACCTATCTCCATTTCCGATTCGCCAACGCGCGCCAGCAGTTGATAATCCCCTGGTTGCTGCTCGCGCGGCACCGTCCAGCGTGCTCGTTCCGCGATCACTTCCCCCGATGCCCACGCCGACGGCGGATAATCGCCGCCCGGCACGCCGGATGCAATCACCGTTTCGCCCGCCACCCCACTTAAAATTGCCGCCAGCGCGGGGACTTCGGGGGCATCCGCCGTGGCTTGCCAGAACAGCGTAATCGGCAAATTTTCGCCGGGACGCGCGTTCTCCGGGGGCGGATTCCAGCCGAACAGACGAATACCCGGCGCAACTGCCACCTCCTGTCGCACCGCAATCGGGAGCGCCGCAGCGTCGGCGTCGGTCGCGCGTTCCACCGTCACCCGACCGACCTCCGCCCAGATACCGCCCGACGTGTAGGGCACATACGTCTCGCTGCTCTTCGCCACCCATGCCATCCTCAGCGGATAGTCGCCGGGCGGCGTGCCAGCCGGTATCTCGACGGCAATCCGCTGCATCAACACTTCGCCCGGTCGCCAGCGATCCGTCTCTGCCATGTAGACGTCCGCGCGTGCGATCAGATTACCGTAATCGTCGATCACTTCCAGAATCGGCGTCAGATCAGCGGCGGGCGGCGGCTGAAGAATTTCCCATGCCGTCGCCACGTTCGCTCGGTCGCCCGCCACGATGTCCGTCGCGTGGACGCCTTGCAGCGCGAGATAGGCGTTCTCAACCGTCTCGGCGGGCGTTACTATCGGCGGCAGCGGCGTTGTGCCGCCCAATCGGAAGGCTTCGAACGCCGTCCGTCCATCCGGTCCGAGTGGCAGATCGGTCAATCGTCCCGGTTCCAGCCACGCCAGCCACTCGTCCGGCGGGGGCGCGCTGCGCGGGAAGATGTACAACCCCTCCCGCCCTTCAGGCGCGCGGACAACGCTGTCCGTGCCGAGCCACGTCACGGGTGGAACCCCGTGTTCAATCGTTAGTGTTGGGTGCCCGCGATCCCGCGCCGCGACGTAGACGACTGTGGCGTCGTCCACCTGTCCGGGCAGCCACGATGCCGCGGCAGCCAGATCGGCGTCAGCCTCGTAGTAGAGATCGGCACGCCGCGCCCACGAAAAATACGTGCCGCCTGCCACCATTCCACCAATCACCAAGACGCTAATCATCGCCGCTGCAACCATCCCTGCATAGCGCCGGGCGCTGACCGGAGCGCTCGCCTGCCGCCATGCCGCGAGGCGCGCGACGACAACTTCAACACCGACGGCGACGAGGATGAAGATCAGCGGTACCATGCCCAGCGAGCGCATGTGGCTTGGCGGCAGCCCGCCGACCGAGATCACGCTTGGAATGACCATCAGCGGCTACAGCAGCGCCAGCAGATACCCCGCGCGCTC
>CALMDI010000051.1 GCA_937864975.1 uncultured Chloroflexota bacterium
GGCAAATCTGGATGGCGCTCGACTGGAGTTGGAGAGCGATCAATCGGCGTCGGCAGCCTATCGCGCGGCGCTTCAAGCGCAGGCACGCGCGCTGGAACTGGATCAACTGCTGACCGTTTCCACGCGCAGTGGAGAGCCGGTCGTCGAGATTACCAATGTCCTCTACTGGCGCGACGGTCGTCCCTTTGGCTATCTCGTCGCGCGGGTGAATACACAGCGCGCGCTGTATGACAATCTCGGATTCCACGACCGGCAGTATCCCGCCTACAGCTTTTTATTAACGGACGACGGGGGCTTGATCGCGCCGGATGAGACGCGCGCGCAGGCAGAAATGTCGCTTGGCTCGCTCGCCGCGCGCCGGGTTCTGTCCGGCGAAACTGGTCTGGACGTGTATGTGCACACGACGACGAACACAGAGGTCATCGGCTACTTCGCGCCAATTCCGAATGCGCCGCTTGCTCTTGTCGCGGAAATCCCAACCGATCTGGCAATCGCGCAGGCGGAGCGCTACTTTGACGCGCCCCTTCTCATCATGAGCATCATCGCGCTCGCCTGGATCGCCGCGCTCGTCGTCCTGTTTAACTACTGGCTCACAAACCCGCTACACCGGCTTCGGCGGGCAAGCGAAAGTATCGCCCAGGGTGATTTCGCGCAGCCGCTTCCCGACGTGCGGCGTGGCGACGAAATTGGCGCCCTGTCGGTCGCCTTTGCCCAGATGCGCGATCAGGTGCAGCACCGGATTCACGATCTGCAAGGGCGTCTCGCGGCGCGCAGCCAGGACGTGCGCGTGATGCAGGAGATCAGCCGTTACACGACCCAGCAGCGCGATCTACCGTCCCTCATGGCTTGGCTGGTAGGCTTTGTGACCGAACAATTTCCAGGCGTTGACCACGCACAGATTTTCCTGCTGGATGCGGAACGGCGTTATGCCGCCCTGCGCGCCAGCACCAGCGATGTCGGGCATACCCGGATCGCGGAAGGGTATCGCGTGCCCGTAGGCAGCGCGAGTGTCGTTGGACAGGTCACGGAGCAGGGACGAGCGATTCTTGTCCACGAGAATTCGGAGAGTCCGGTTTTGAGGCGTAAGGAGCTTCTCCCGAACAGCCGCGCCGAGCTTGTGACGCCGCTTCGTTTCGGCGATGAAATTCTGGGCGTGTTAGACGTACAGAGCGCTCAGAACGACCGCTTTGACCCGGAGGTCATCGCCGTCTTTCAGTCGATTGCCCATCAGATCGTGATCGCCATTCAGAATGCGCGTTTGTACGAGGAGTCCCTGCGCCAGTTTGGCGAGATGGAGCATCGCAACCGTACGACGACGCGGCGTGTCTGGAATCACTACATGCAGGATCGTCGCGCCCGCGTGCTGGAAACGGAAGCAGGGCGCCGCGCCGCCGACTTTTCGTCGCTGCGGGAGCAGGCGCTTGCGACGGGGCAGATTGCCGTTGGCGCGCCGACCCAGCGCAGCACGCTTCTGGTCGCCGCTCCCATTGAAATTCGCGGGCAAACGCTCGGCGTGGTGGAGTGGGAGCTTCCGGTCGAGGAGGTGGACGCAAATCGCCTGCAGCTCGCGCACGAACTGGTTCACCGCCTTGCCATCAGCCTCGACAATGCCCGCCTGTTTGAAGAGAGCGAACGCGCCACCGAGCGCGAGCGCGTGGTGAACTCCATCGCCGCCGAACTCACCGCGCAAACGGAGATCGACGCGATTTTGCAGACAGCCGTTCGCGAAGTCGGACAGGCGCTGCACGCGCCGGACGTGACCATTCGACTGCACAGGGATGACGCCTCGCGATGAGCTTGACACCAGGTATCGTCTGTAACCCGCAAGAGTCAACGAGAGCAAGCGTCTGATGGACGGCAGCACGACGTTGCGACCAATTGTGCCGCGGCTGACACGACTTGTATTCGTAATTATGATGACCACGTTTCTAGTCGTCGGGCTGTTTGCGTTGATCGGGGTTCGCGCCAGCGCTCGCATCGACCTGCGCCAGACGCATCAAATGGAGCTGAGCGCTGTTGCCAGCGAAATTAACAGCCGTCTGAACCGTACCGCCGACGATGTCCGCCAGCTTGCCGCCAATCCGATCACGCGGGCGTTTGCTGCCGAAACGATTGCCGTGGGCAGCACAACGCTGGAACGCGCCGAAAAACGGCTGTTCGACGAATTTACCGCCCTGCTCCAGCAGCACGCCGGCGACTACGTCGAGATACGCTATGTCACGCGGTCCGGTTCGGTGTGGGCGCGCGCGACCGACCCCGACACGAGCCTGACCGATCCTGGCATTCAGGAAGACGACTTCGGCACGGACGAAGCGCTCCGGCTGAGCCTGCAAGAGCCGGCAGCGGGTGTCGCCCTGGGATCGCTCCTGTTCCAGCGCGATGCCGCCGGGCAGCAGATTAGCCC
>CALMDI010000052.1 GCA_937864975.1 uncultured Chloroflexota bacterium
GACGGACCCGAAGCCGCCGAACTCAGCCGTCCGGTGGGCGATTTCACCAATCAACTGGAAATGATCTCGCTGCAAGACAGCGCGCTTTACACGATTGTCACCGAAGGTCAGGGCGAGCAGATGCCCGCCTTTATCGACGAGCTCACCGACGAGCAGCGATGGGCGGTCGTGGCGTTCACGCGCTCGTTGTCGCTGGCGAATACCGAAGTCATCGGTCAGACACCCGCGCCGGTCGAAACCGCCGAACCGGAAACGACCGCCGAAGCGCGAACCGGCACGATTACCGGGCAGGTCGCCAACGGCACCGCGGGCGGCGTCGTACCGGATGCCCTGACGGTGACGCTGTACGCCATCCGCGAAACCGCCGAGGGGTTCGACAACGAATCGTTCGCAACCACGTCCGGTGAGGATGGCAGCTTCGCCTTTGAAGACATCTTCATCGACCCGGCGGAGGAGTACGTCGTCACCACGACCTACCGCGACCGCCTGTTCACGGGCGAGATCGTCCCTGGCGAGGACGTGTCCGAAAACCCTGACCTGCCCCTGACGATCTACGAGCTGACCGAAGACCCGACGGTGATCACGATCACGAGCATGGATATTCAGGTCAACGCGGTGGGCGACGGGCTGCAAGTATTACAGGAAGCGGTCTTCCGCAACACGTCCGACCGCCTGTACACCAACAGCCTGCAAACGGCGCAAAATCAGTATGCCTCGGTCGTGGTCGGGCTGCCGCCGGGCGCGGTCAGCATCGCTTTTCCCGGCTCGAATGATCGCTACGTCGTCGGGGAAGAACAGTCGGTCGTCGTAGATACGGTGCCGGTGACGCCTGGTGAAGATCACAGCGTCCTGTTCAGCTATTTCCTGCCGTATTCCGACGGCGCGGTCATCGAGCAGCCCGTGTTCTATCGCATGGACGGCGCCGCGCGGTTGCAGGTGAATCCGACGACCTTAGGTGTCAGCAGCGACCAGCTTGCGCCCGTCGGCACGGAAACGGTGCAAACCGTCTCCTATCTCACGTTTAGCGGCGATCTCCAACTGTCGAGCGGGGATGTCGTGCGCTTTGAACTCAGCGGTCAGCCACCCTCGGCGGCAGCGCCGCAGGGCACGCCGCTCTCGAACGCGCCGGGGCTGTTGATCGTCGGTCTGATCGTGGAAATCGCGCTGATCGGCGGCGTTCTGTATCTGTTCCTGCGCCGCCGACGCCCCGCGCCGCCGACCGCCAGTAAAACCGGTCTGATCGACGCGCTCGTCCGGCAGATCGCCGAACTCGACAACGCGCACGACGCGGGGCAGCTGGACGAGGACAGCTACCAGCGCCAGCGCAATCAGCTTAAAGCGCGGCTGGCGGAGTTCATAGGAAAGGAATGACGCTTTCAGCGGTCAGCGGTCAGCTTTCAGCTAAAAACAAAGCATCGACCACTTATCGCCTATAGCTGGAAGTCATGCCTCAGCCATCCAACCTTACTTCATCCTCTATCATCGAGACCCGCTCGCTCGTCAAGGCATTCGGCTTGCTGCCCGCGCTGCGTAAGCTCGACCTGAGCATCGCCAAGGGCGAATTTGTCGCGCTGCTTGGACCCAACGGCAGCGGCAAATCGACGCTGCTGCGCCTGCTGGCGGGATTGAGCAAACCGACGAGCGGCACGCTGACGATTGGCGGCTGGGAGTTGCCGCGCGAAGCCGCCGCCGTGCGCGCGCAGATCGGGCTGGTCAGCCACCGCCCGCTGCTCTATGAAACCCTTACAGCGCGCGAGAACCTGCGCTTCTTCGGGCGATTGTATGCCCTGCCCGCCAACACGCGCGAAACGCGCATCACGGAAGGGCTGGAACGGGTCGGGCTGGCGAAGCGCGGCGACGATCTCGTGCGGACGTACTCGCGCGGGATGCAGCAGCGCTTGAGCATCGCGCGGACGCTGCTGCACGATCCACACGTCCTTCTGCTGGACGAGCCATATACCGGGCTGGATCAGGACGCTTCGCTCACGCTGGACGGGCTGCTGACGGAAGCGCACCGCGACGGGCATACGGTTGTCATGGCGACGCATGAGATGGATCGGGCAGTTCGCCTGGCGGATCGCACTCTGATCCTGGCGCGCGGGTCGCTGGTTCACGACGCGCCGACGGCGGGGATGGACGCTCTCGCGCTGGCGGCGATTTACACCGACATAACCGGCATGGCGAGCGCGCGATGACGACTTCGTTTCTGCAAACGGTGCTGGCGATTGTCCACAAGGACGTGCGGGCAGAACTTCGCAGCCGCGAACTGGTCGGCTCGATGGCGCTGTTCGCGCTGCTCAGCATCCTCATCTTCAGCTTCGCGCTCGAACTCAACCGGATTGCGCGCGAAGAGGCGGTCGGCGGCATCCTGTGGGTGACGGTCGCGTTCGCCAGCATCCTCGGTTTGAACCGCAGTCTGGCGATGGAGCGCGATCAGGGTAATCTGGATGCCATGCTGCTCGCGCCTATCAGCCGCGCGGCGATCTTCTGCGGCAAGCTGGTGGGAAATCTCGTGTTCGCGCTGGTCGTCGGGCTGCTGCTCCTGCCGCTGATGACGCTGCTCTACAACCGCCCGGTGCTTCAGCCGTGGCTGCTGGCGGCGCTGCTGCTCGGCGCGCTCGGTTTTTCGACGGTCGGCACGCTGCTGGCGACGATGACGGTGCAAACGCGCGCCCGCGAAACGCTGCTTCCCATCGTCATGCTGCCGGTCGCGCTGCCGGTGCTGCTCAGCGCGGTTCGCCTGACGACGAGCGTTCTGGCGGGCGGCGCGCAGGAGGATTGGCTGTCATGGCTGCAAATCCTCGCCGTCGTGGACGTGATTTATCTCGTTTTATGTTTCGTGCTGTTCGAGCACGTCATCGAAGAGTAAAATGTTCGCAACAATGTGCAAGTTCGCGTACAATTTTGTAGATTTAGCTGGATAAGGACACAACCCATGACCGCCCTCCCCCGCACGGACGCACCCCTGCCCGCGATTGAGACGCGCCCCGCCCCGCGCCGCCTGACGATCCTCACGGTCGTCACGATACTCGCCATCGCTTTCGGGCTGTACATGGCGCTCGGCTACGCCGGAACAGACGTCGAGCAAGGCAACGTGCAGCGCATCTTTTACATTCACATGCCCTCGTTTTTTGGCGCATTCTTCGCCTTCGGTGCGGCGGTCATTGGCGGGATTCAATATCTGCGGACGCGACAGGACAAATGGGATACGCTGGCGCTGGCGGGCATCGAGGTCGGGCTGGCGCTGTCGCTCGTCAACCTGGTTACGGGCATGATCTGGGCGCGCCCAATCTGGAATACGTGGTGGACGTGGGACCCGCGCCTGACTTCTGCCGCGATTATGGTGCTGACCTATGCAGCCTATCTGATGCTCCGCAACGGCATCGAAAACCCCGAGCGTCAAAAGCGCTTTGCCGCCGTTTATGGCATTCTTGCCTTTTCGACGGTGATTATCACGCTGGTTATCATTCGTATCCGCCCCGACACCATTCACCCGGCGGTCATCGGACCCAGCCCGCAGAACGCGCAGGGCACGTTTGAGCTTCAGGCGACGGCAGGGGTTGGCGCGGCGCTCGGCATCAACTTTATCGTCTGGTCGATCCTTGTGCCGTGGACGCTGGTGTGGCACCGCGTTCGGCTGGAAAACTTTACACAGCGAATCAACGCGCTCAAGGCGCGGCTGCTCGACACCTAGGAAACGATGATGCCAACGCCACCCGATACCAACAGCTTTCTTCTACTCGGACTTGCCGCCGTCGCGATCATTCTTATCATCCTCGTCGGCAGCATGGTCGTGCGCTACCGCAATTTGCAGCGCGACGCCGACATGGTGCGCGAACTGCAACGTGACGAATAAAGCTTTGAGGTATGAGTAAAAACTGTTTTTCACTCATCGCTCATCCCTCATAGCTCAAAGCTTCTTTTTGCGGCTGTGGGCGCAATCGTTATACTTGCCCGCATGTCGAAATGGTGGATCCTCGTTACGCTTGCCCTACTCATGACCGCTTGCCAACCTGCCGCTACTGCCAGCCTGCCGCCGACCGCCATCCCGTTTCCGACGATGACACCAGGGCGCTTCATGCAGGGTCCGCTGCCAACGGTCGCCGCGCTGCCGGTCAGCGGTGGGGGGTTAGCCAACCCCGCGACGGCAGTCGCGCTCTCGAATCGCCCCACGCCGACGCCAAACTACACCGAGTGCCCGGTTCCGGACGAGGTCGACATGGCGGGCGTGACGCCAAACGCTCGGGCGATGATCGATGAAATCGCGCGCTTCCTATCGGCGGGTGGCTCACCCGTAACGCTGGAAAATCACCTGCGGACGGAGTGGCGCGTGCTGGGCGAGACCGGCGTCGTGCGTTCCGACCTCGATCTAACGGGCGAAGGCACACCCGACGTGCTGCTGACGATGACCGCGCCCGACGACGGCGGGACGATGGTTCTGCTGACCTGCACCGACGGTCGTTACGCCGTGCGCTACCAGTACAGCGCGGGCGGCGGCATTCCGCAGTTGATTCAGATCGGGGATATGAATTTCGACAACACGCCGGAAATCCTGTTCACCGCCGAGGTCTGCGCCGAAGAAACAAACTGCGCCAACGTCACCCAGCTCATAACGTGGCAGGGGCGGCTCGGTCGCTTCGTCAGTCTGCTGGGCGGCGAGATTGAGAGCGTGAGCGTGCCGTCCGTGAGCGATGTAGACAACGACCAGATTGGCGAGGTTGTGCTGCGCCTCGACAATCCGGGCACGGCGGAAACCGGTCCGCTGCGAACCGGCGTCACGATTTATGACTGGAACGGCGCGGGTTACGTCCAGTCGGTGACGCAGCTCGACCCGCCGCGCTTCCGCATTCAGGTGATTCACGAAGCCGACCGCGCGCTGGAACGCCTGAACGCAGACGAGGCGATTGGACTGTATCAACTGGCGCAGACGTCGCCCGCGCTGGAGCCGTGGCGCAACGACGAAGCTCCGATTCTCGAAAGCTACCTGCTCTATCGCCTGCTGCTGGCGTATGCCTATACCGCGTCGGAAGCCCTCCTGCCAACGTATCAGACGCTTCTGGAACGCTTCCCCGACGCCACGACCGCGCCGGTCTACGTGCCGCTGGCGACGACGTTCTGGAATGCGTTTCAGGTCACGAACAATCTTCGCAGCGCCTGTCTTGAAGTGCGGGAGTTCATTGCGACGCGACCTGAAGCGCTCGACCTGATGAACAGCTATGGCAGCCAAAGCCCGGTGTATACCGATAACACGCTCTGTCCGTTTTGAGTTAAAAGTGGAAAGTTAAAAGTTAAACGATGTAGCGATGAATGAACAACTTTTAACTTTTCACTTTTGACTTTTAACTGCTTTGAAGGAAGCGCCATGACCGATATGCTCAGCCACTTTAAACGTCAGCAGCAGACGATGGTGGACTTGCTGACGACGCTCATTAACTACGAGACCTTCACCTCCAGCAAGCCCGATGTCGATAAGCTCGGCAGGTACATGGAGGATCAGTTCGTCGGTCTCGGCGCGTCGTCCGTTCAGCGCATCCCGCAGGAAAAGGTGGGGGATTTTCTGCTGGCGAAGTGGAACGAAGACGCGCCCGGCAAGCCGATCATGTTCCTGATTCACATCGACACCGTGTGGCCCATTGGCACGCTGGCGGAACGCCCGCCGCGAATCGACGAGCAGGGGCGGCTGTTCGGTCCCGGCGCGATTGATATGAAAGGCGGCATCACGATTGTGCTGTCGGCGCTGCGCGGGCTGCGCGACCTGGGCGAGTTTCCCAATCGCCCGATCTGGGTGTTGATGACCGCCGACGAAGAAGTCGGCAGCACCTATTCCGAGGCGCTCATCAAAGACCTGGCGAAGCAGTCCGGGCTGGTGCTCGTGATGGAGCCTGCCACGCCGGAAGAAGCGATCAAGACGTCGCGCAAGGGTGTGGCAACCTTCCAGATTGCCGTCGAGGGGCGTCCGGCGCACGCGGGCAACGCGCCCGAAAAAGGCATCAACGCGATTGTCGACCTCGCCTATCAGACGCTCAAGCTTCAGGAGATGAACGATCTTCGTCACGGCACGTCAGTATCGGTGACGATGGTCGAAGGCGGCACGGCGACCAACGTGATCCCGGCGCACGCCTCGGCAAAGGTGGACGTGCGGATGCTGACGATGCAGGCTTACGCGGACGTGTGCGAAAAGATCATGAACCTTCAGCCCTACGTCCCCGGCGCGAAGTTGAGCGTCACCTCCGGTCACACGCGCGGACCGATGGAGCGCAACGCACAGATGCAGGCGGATTACGAACAGTGTCGTGCGATTGGCGCGACGCTCGGCTTGACGGTGCGCGAGGACAGCAGCGGCGGCGGCTCGGATGGCAACTTCACGGCGATGATGGGTATCTCAACGCTCGACGGACTCGGTCCGCAGGGCGACGGGCTGCACGCGCTCAACGAGCACGTCGTTCTCGACAGCCTGCCGCGCCGCTCGGCGCTGATCGCGGCGATGCTAAAAGACTGGAAGTTCAAAGAATAACAACATAACGCAGATCGAGGCGCTTATTACACAGCCGCTTCGTCCACGCGCGCCAGAATCGCGTCCACCGTCTGCTCGACCGACAGCGTGGACGTGTCCAGCCACAAGCCGAGGCGCGGCGTGTTCATTCTTAGCTCGCGGTCAAGCTCGGCGGGCGTCCACGACGTGTAGCCCACTTTGCCGCGCCCTGCCTCGCGCCTTGCGACAACGTCCGGCGACGGACACAGGACGACAACGTAAAGCGGGTGGTTCGTGCGGAGCCTGTCTGCCACCTCGCGCAGCACCGACCCCAGAATAATGTCCTGATAGACGACGGTAAATCCGGCGCGACAGTAGGTGTCCGCCGCGTCTGCCGCCAGTTGATAGCGCATCCGAAGCTGCTCGAACGCCGCGTCGGTAAAGTCAGCTTCCATCTCGGCGCGACCGTTGACGATCATGCGCCGGAACACGTCGCCCCGCAGGTGGGCGCTTCTGGGCAGCCGTTCCGCGAGGGCTTGCGCCACGGTCGATTTGCCCGATGCCATAATGCCGGTGATGAGAAGAATGCTCGGCTCGCGCATGGTGACGTCAATTCTCTCTCACCATGCGGGCGCGGGTGGCAAGCAACTGCTCCCGCGTGGTGATGCCCCGCAGGGTCGCGATCCACTCGTAAATCGACAGGCTGGCGTTGCGAATGCCCTGAATCGCCGGTCCGATGGGATCGCTGCCGCCTTCGCCGGGCGACCCGGATTGATAGCCGCCGTAAAAGGCAAAGAACGCCTGATTCAGCTTGCGAATGACGTAACCGTTGGCGACGAACAATTCGCGCCGCTCCTCCATGTAGGCTTCCGCCGCTTCGACGTTCCCTTCCAAAAGCAGCCGGTCAACCGTGATTCGCGTTTCGTTCATCGCCGCGCCGAAATCGAAGCGAGGCGCTACCGTATCCGGCACAAGACGAGCGGCGGCGTCCTCAGACGGCGCGGGCGGCAGCAGATCGGGATAGTAGCGCTTCAGGACGAGCCGACCCACCTCCTGCCCGAAGAGGCTCGCGGTCGTTTCGTTGATAATGCGCGCCTCGCCCGCGAAATCGTAGGTGTAGCCGAGCGGGAAAACGAACAGGTAATGATGCAGCCATTCGTGTGCGATCACGTCTACGGCATAAGGAATCGACGGCGACTCCAGAATCATCGACGGATAGAGCGCGATACCGCCGAGCGGCACGATCAGCGACGCCACGTCGTGCTGCGCGTCGATCTGCGCTTCCAGCGCCGCCTGCTCGTCGACAGTCATCGAATCGAGGTTGATGGCAACGTCGAAGCGAATTTTGTCGCGCGGCGAGACGACCAGCAACGTGGGCACCTGCGTAAAGTGCATCGACAGCGGCGGTAACAACTGCCCCCCGAAGCCAAAGCGCTCGTCCACCAGCACCGAAGCGACCTGCCCTTCCAGAATGCTCTCCGCCAGGGGCTGGCGCGCCTCAAGATCGACGCGCAGCTTGTCGCGCTGGCTTCGCAGCTCCGCCGACGCGGCGTCGGGGTTTTCGACGGCAGGGTCGCTGTACATCACGCTGATCTGCGACTCGAGATAGCCGGCGTGACCGATATCCGCCATATACTCGCGTACGTACTGGCTGCGATCCGCCTCGTTCATGTAGGGATGCAAGCCATACATCGCCTGCCCGAGTTTGACGCCGATCGCGTTGAGTTCCCAGGTCACGTAATTGAACTGGTGGTCACGGGCGAGGATGCTGATTGCCGTCCACGTGTCGCCCAGCGGCACCGTGGAATAACGCAAGCCAAACAGGAAGAACAGCGACAGCCCCAGCACCGCGAACACCCGCAGGATGAAGCGCGGCGTGCGACCCATCAACGTAAAGAAAGCCGTCACGGAAGCCTCAGAGAATATCAACATGAGGGGCAGACGCCGAACTTGCCTGCCCCTGTTTTCAGTATAACGAAGAAAGGTTAATGGAAGCTTGGTATGCTTCTGCCGGGCTTAATTATTCATAGCGGATCCATAGCCAACGTCGCGGCAGGAAACGAAAAGGCATCCTCTCGCTTTGATAGGATGCCTTGCAAAATTCGGTGCAGATCGAAGTTAGTATTCGACGTACCGCTTCCAGCCGTCGGGACCCGTGCCCACGGCGATCACCAGGTAACTCGTGCGCGGCGTCTTCGGCTCCCACGCCATCTTCATTCCGGCTTCGTTCGGCAGGCGGTCGCCTTTGCGATGATTGCAGTGGTAACAGGCGCACGCCGTATTTGTCCAGTGATCCTTGCCGCCGCGCGACTTGGGCACGACGTGATCGACGGTGAAATCGCTCTTGGTGAGCACCTTGCCCCGCATCACCGAACCCGGCTGAACGCCGCAGTAGATGCAGATGAAATTGTCGCGTACCAGCACCCCCCGGCGGCTCCAGTGCGCCTGACGGCGCGGCACGTTGACGTAGGTACGCAGGGCAATGACCGACGGAACCGGGTATTTGTCCCGAATCGTGCGGAGGTATTGCCCGGACTGCTCGACGACAACTGCCTTTTCTGCAAGCAGGAGATTAATGGCACGCGGAATGGAGATCACCGACAACGGCTCCCAGGAGTGACCGTTGAGCAGGAGGACCCGCCCCTGCATGACTGCCGCATGACTCACGATTGGCACCTCGGTTAAACTCGACAGTGATTTTTTACACAAGCCATCCCAATTATACACGAACTTCAAGGCGTGTGCCGCAAAATCGCGGTTTTTTAACAGGGTCTTTAACATAGCGGGGGAGCGAGCCAACACCCATTTTTGCGCCTGCTCCCCCGCCGTTGATCGGACAGGTATGCACCCTATCCTCCTGGTTATCCTTATCCCTCTATTGGAAGGACACTTCCGAACGATCTACCAACCCATCACACTCGGCGTTTCTGTTACCCGTGTACGCTTGCTAACGATAAATCCCACCCGGTTTTGCGTTCTGAATCTCGTGCGATGCTGTACGGTCAGGGTGACCGCACACGCCGCGTGATGGCGAGTGGGCGGTCAGATTGCCTTTCTGGTCTTCATGGCTTTCGCGATCCAAAGCCGACCCTTTCCCGTCGGTCCTTGCCGACGCACTCGCCTGGCTCGGACGACACTAGATCGTTAGGAAAATCCCGACGATGCGGCTGAGATACCGGCTCCACGCCCGCCCCGGCTGGCGGCGGGCTGCCTGCGTCTCGCGCACAAGCTGCGCCTGTTGAGATAGACGCAGCAATGACCGTTCGCGTTCCCTCTGGAGGAGTTGGTTATGTAGAAACATGATTCGATTCCCCGCTTTCCTGTTACTTCACTCGCTTTAGCTCCGGCTCTCCGGCGCTTGCCTGCTGCATTTCCAGAATGGTCTCCTGCGCGACGTAGATCAGGTCGTACAGCCAGCCGATCAGCTCGACCTGCGTCAGCGGGGTGACACTGTGAAGCGCTCCCTCACTGGCGGCGGTGTGCAGGGTGTCGAGCATATCGTCCAGGCTTTGCAGCCGGGCGTCGTTGATCAGGAGCCGAATCTGGACAGGCTGTTGCGTCATCATGCTGCACCTCAACGCGATTGCATGGGACAAACAAAAAGGGCGTGAGCCGTTTTTTCAGCCTCACGCCCTTCCGGGAAACCGGTGGATGGGGGGATTATCCGGTGGGATAACCCTCCCGCGCATGAAGCTGCCAATGGCTATAATTCGTATCCACCACGCCGGCGAAGCCGAGCATGGTCGCCGCGGCGCGGGCAAACGCGCGCCGATTCCACATCGCGGCGCGCGCCGATTGCGTTAACCCGTTCACCAGGCTCTGCGGTCGAGCCGCCATGACGCTGCGGAAGTCGTTGGCTGACATCAGGCACCCCGCTCAATCGTGGTGTTATTCAGCATCGCCAGAATGCTCTCGCCGGTGATAAACACGCGGCGCATTCCGTGCGGCTTGCTCACCTTCAGGTGACCGTTTTTGACGAGCCGCTTCAGCGTGCTCAGGCTGATGCCCAGCGATTCCGCTGCTTCTTGCCGTGAATACACGGCGCCTGGCTCAATACGCGATTTGACCGACATTGATACAACCCTTTCCACACACGCAACAGCGTAGCATGGTTTTCAGGGAGCGTCAAGCACTGCCAATCAGGTTTAAGATTTCTTAAAGGTTCAAGCTGGCTCAGGGCTTGACAATACGGCGGCGACCGCCGCATAATGACCGCGAAAGGCAGCGACGGAGACAAGTACGCGCCACCAGCGCCTGACAGGGAGCCAGCGCCATCGACTGAGAGCGCGGCAAGGCAGCCGGCGCCGAAATTCCCTCCTGAGCCGACGGGTGAACTTCTCGCGATGCGAGAACGGTAGTCCGCTCCGCCGAAGCCCGGCGTTACGGGGCGCACGAGGTGGGCTGCTGCGACAGCCAACAAGGGTGGTACCGCGGGAGTCAGTTGCGCTCTCGTCCCTTCTGTAGAGGGACGCGGGCGTTTTTGTTTGGAGCGGACAGCATTCAGCTTTCAGCGGTCAGCTAAATGCCAAAGAAGAGGAACCGCAAAGGCTCGGAAGGTGCAACGACGCAAAGGAAAAATTTCTCTGCGCCTCTGTATCTCCGCGTCTCTGCGTTACGCTTTTAATCTTTTGCTGAAAGCTGATCGCTGACGGCTGACAGCCGAAGGGAACTGACATGCAAGACCGACTCGAATCGACCTATCAACAGGCGCTGGCGGAACTGGAAACGGTCAGGGATAGTGACGTCTTGCGGGACTGGGAACTGAAGTATCTCGGCAAGAAAGGCGCGATCACGGAGCTGGTGCGGAGCGTCGGGCAGCTTCCGAAGGAAGAGCGCGCGGCGTTCGGAAAGCACGCCAACGAGGTCAAGGAAGCCCTGAACGCGGCGTTCGCGGCGCGCGAGGCGTTGGTTCGCCAGCAGGAACTGGCGCGCGATCTGGAGGAAGGCGAAGTCGATGTGACGCTGCCCGGACGCGCTCCGGCGACCGGCGGCTTGCACCCGTCCACGCAGACACTTCGGGAGTTCTACGACATCTGGGGCGACATGGGCTTTCAGGTGTATCGCAGCCGCGAGGTGGAGGATGACGACACGAACTTCACCCTGCTCAACATCCCGCCGCATCACCCGGCGCGCGACATGCAGGATACGTTCTACACGACGACGCCGAACATCATCCTGCGAACGCACACCTCGCCGGGGCAAATCCGGGCGATGCGCGATCTGGGCGAGAGGGGCACGCAGCCGATCCGCGTGATTCTGCCGGGCATGTGCTACCGCTACGAGCAGATCACGACGCGCAGCGAAATCCAGTTCCATCAGGTCGAGGGACTCGCCATTGGGCGTAACATCCACATGACCGACCTGAAGGGGACGATAACGGCGTTCGCGCAGCGCATGTTTGGCGAGAACGCGCGCGTGCGCTTCCGCGCGTCGTACTTCCCGTTCACCGAGCCAAGCATGGAAGTGGACGTCGAATGCTTCCTGTGCGCCGGTCAGGGCTGCCGGGTGTGCAAGTACAGCGGCTGGCTGGAAATCGCAGGCAGCGGCATGGTGCACCCGACCGTCCTGCGTAGCGGCGGCTACGACCCGTCGGAGTGGAGCGGCTTCGCCTTCGGCATGGGACCGGAACGGGTGACGATGCTCAAACACGGCATCACCGACATTCGCTATTTCTGGGGCAACGATCTACGGTTTTTGGAACAGTTCTAACGATGGAGGAACCTGGCAACCTCCTGAAGTTCTATACCGATAAACACATCCCCAAAGCGGTTGTCCAACAACTGCGAGCCAGAGGGATTGACATGGTGCGATGTGAGGATGTGGGATTGGGTGACGCCGCTGATCTTGAGCATCTGAAATATGCGACTCAGGAAGGTCGTGTTGTCATCACAAACGACGCCGATTTCGTCCGGCTGCATTATGAGTGGCAAACAGAAGGCAAACAACATGCGGGAATTATGTTTTGTTTGTCTCACGTTCAGGGTCAGGCGGCTGTCGGCAGGATTATGAACGAGGTGATGTTGTATCATGAGTTAATCGAGGGCGGTGCTGGAACTATTGAAGCCGATGTTGCCAACAGGGTTATTTACGTCAGTTGAGGAGGATTAACCTTGCACATCGTCCCTATCAACTACATTGAGATACGTGACGGTCATGCGCTCATTGCCGGTACAGGACTTAAGGTTGCCATCATAGCAACCATGCACCTTCAGGGTGACGCCCCTATCGAGTGGATTGTCGAGAACTATGATTTGACTCCGGCACAAATCCACGCGGCGCTGTCGTATTACTATGATCATGCCGAAGAGCTTGATCGCTACCTTCAAGAAGGCGATGAGCTTGCCAAGCAAATTGGCACTTCGTCCACCGAAATTCTAAACCAGATGCGGCAGAGGCAAGGCAACGACAAAGAGACCATTTAGTGGCACTCACACGCGACATCGGTAATAGATGGGGCGGCGATCTTCGGGGTTACAAGGATTTTCATTCAGCCCTCATTCCTCAGTCCTTAAACCTTTAAGGATTCATTGTGACCATCAAGCAGACCTTTTCGTGGGATGGGTTCGCGCGAACGGGCATCGAGCCAGAGATGCTCATGCGCGGCGCGGCGGCGATTGGCTATCACGGCGTCGAAATGGTCG
>CALMDI010000053.1 GCA_937864975.1 uncultured Chloroflexota bacterium
AACTGTGCCTGCCAGCTCAGGTCGGCGCGCGACACCCACAGGTTGATTTCCATCAGCGCCGTGTCGCGGGTCGTGTAGCTCGCGCCGCCGCGACGACCCTGGTAGCGGTCGTCGCTGTCGACGTCGTGATGCTCGATGCTGAAGCTTGGCGTCGGCAGGTTGTCTTCGCTCGGAATGTAGACGCGCGCCGGCGTGCTGCTGAAGAAACTCGGCAAAGAAAAAGCCGCGATCGCGGCTTCAAATGCGGTGTTCAGCGTTGCCCTCACGTTGAAAGAGGCGCTCGCGGTGAGCGTCGTCATCCCCATGCCCTCAGCAGGTCGTCGGCAAGCAGTTCCGAAATCCCGTTCGCGCCGCGGGCTTCTTCGGTGTCTATGAAGCCAGCGGGGGCTTGCTTGCTGCTCCCGCTGTTCAACTTCTCGATGTACTCCACATTACTACCCTGCTCGATGCTCAAGTCGGCTTCGTCTTCAATCCACACGCCGTCGCCGGGTCCCGCGGGCGGGGCACTGTGTCCCCACGAGGCGCGAGCGCGTCCGGTGTCTACGGGCATCCGAATCTTAATCATGCGCTCCACGTCAAATGACACCTGTCTCACTCGCGTCCAGACATGCCTGCGTCCGAGCGCGATGAGCGTGGTGGATCGGGCGCGTTCGGCGGTCAGCTGGGCGGGATCAAATGTAACCCTCACGATTTCACCACCCGCAGCCGCGCGTAAATCGTGTCGGCGACATTGAGGCGTGTTTGCAGCGCCTCCTGGAGTTGCACCGCCTTGCGCTGCTGTTCGGAGGGGGCATCGTTCGGCGTTGCAACCAGGTGAGAAAACATCGTGTAAATGGAGTAATTGATGTCCTCGACCTCAAAGTGGATGCCGCCGGTCTGGTATTGAAATGGCGAGTTCGGGTCGGGTTTCATGGAATGGTAAAACGAATGCTCGGTTATTAGCCTCGTGTGAGTTGGATCACTTGCGGCTCCGGCTGACCAAGCATACGGCGCGAGAACATGGACTGGCGCGCCGTCGGTTAGCACTCGGAAAAGTTCCGAAAAGAAGCAAAACCAGCCGTCCTGCATGTCTGCCAGCGCTTCGCGGCGGTCGTGCCACCACTGGCGCTCGTCGTCCGTCTCCGGCGCGATGAAGGCGGGGCGAATGGCGTGTGGAATATGCTCAATCAGGTGACTTAATAACGCCCCGTCGAAACTGTCGCTTGGAAGCTCCCACGGGTAGGTGAACAAGTCCATGACCTGATCGACGCCCGGCTCGGCGTTGCGGTCGACGTTCCAGTACAGCGGGTAATTCGTCACGGCGTCGGGCAGCAGCGCGTAGTGCGCGGGCTTGGGCGCGGGAAGGATGACGCGACCGCAGCCGAGATTGAGAAAAGGATGCTGGCTCATTCGAGTTCGCTCAATCGGCGTCCGGTAAGCATGTCGTCTTCGTCCTTCTCCATGTCGTACCGTTCCTCCCACCATCGAACGATAACCTGCGCCCGACTTTCCCACGTCTCATCCGCCGCCCACCGCGCCGACGCCTCGCCCAGGTTGCCGCGCATCTGCAAGCCCCGCGCCAGTGCCACCGCCTCGTCAACGCTGCGGTAGAACGTGACCGGATGCCCGTCGAAGGCGTCCAGGTCGGGCAGGGGGTCGCTTAGCACAGCGTTGCCCATTCTGGAGGTCTCGAAAATTCTTTGTGCTAAGTCGCCATTCGCGCTCACGCACAGGCTCACGCGGGCGTTCTGGTACGCGGCGGCATAGGCTTCATACACCAGCCCTTGCCCCCACAACACCTTCAGCCCCGCCTTTTGCATCGCCTCCACGAGAAGTTGTCTTTGCGGGTACATGACGCCGAGACACGCCACGTCGTAAGCGCGCTGCTCCCACGGGATGGTGGAGGGCGCGAAGTAGTGCGAATCCGCGGCGCAGGGCAGATGGGTCATGTCGTCTTGCCACGGCATGAGGCTAACCGCTTTATGACCGACAAAGTAGCGGTCGAACCAGTCGCGGCGGTAGTCGCGTACATGGTTGTCGACACCGTAGACTGCGATGACCTCGTGCTGACTGGGCTTAATGCTATCCAGAACGGACGGGTCGCTATCCATCACAAGTGTCAGGTCAGGTTCAAATTCACTGCCGTCATCAAACATCCAGTAGTAATCGTCATACCGCAGCGCATCCGGCTCCCACACGTGCCGCGCCAGAACCTCACCGCCCCAGATCGCGCGCCCCATCGGCTTGCCGACATGCTTCACCTCGTGTCCCAAGCGCGTGAAAGCATCGGCGGCATAGCGCCCCGAACAAACCGCAAAATGGTTGCAAATGATGAGTAGTCGCATCTACCAATACCTGACGTGTGCCCAGCTAACGTCCGGCTTGACCTTGCCCGTGTCCACCCACCGTGACTTCCACAGCAGCGCGTTCTTCAAAAAGTGCGGACTGCCGCCCGTGCTGCCCACACTGTGGAACAACGTGCAGCGCGGCTCGTAGAACACCCGGTAGCCTGCCTCGCGCACGCGCATACACAGGTCGACGTCCTCCCAGTAGCCCCGCGCATACGCGGTGTCGAACCCACCCAACTGCCGGAATAAGTCGGCGCGAATCGCGAGCGCCGCGCCTGTCGCCCACGTCACGTCGGCGGGCGTTGAGACTTCGGGCATGTGCGGGTTGCTGTAGCCGAGACAGCGATGATACGGCTGTTTCAGCGCGTCGATGATTCCGCCCGCGCTTTGCACGCTGCCATCAGGGAACAACAGCCGCGCGCCGACCGCGCCCACCTGCGGGTCGGCAAACGCGGCAAGTAGGGCGGCATCCCAACCGTTGCTCCAGCCCGGTGCGGCTTGGATGTCCTGATTACAGAGCAGCAGCACGTCGCCGTGCGCGTGCTTCGCGCCTTCGTTGCAATTGCCCGCGAAGCCGAGGTTCGCCGCATTGCGGTAGGTCTGCGCGACCGCCGCGGGGATCAGCATGGGGAAGAACGTGTTTGGACTATTGTCATCCTGTACGACATATTCCACCGCGCCCGCTTGCAGCGCCTGGAGCGTGTTCAGGCACGCGAGGACGGCGGCAAGGTCGTTGAACGCCGGGATGACGACGGAGAGGCGCAACCCGCGCGGGGGCGGGGGTACGGCGCTATCGAGGTCTTGCGGCTGCCAGTCGGTCATAGTGCCTCAGATTCTACCGCGCATGTTCTATTAATTCTACCACTGACTCCGGCACAACCCCGTCAGGTATCGTCGGCGCGGCGGGCGGCTGCGCCAGCATCGGCACGTGCGCGGGCGGGATGCTCTGGCGCTTCGCCATGACGCGCTCAATCACGCGCTGAACGCTGTCCGCGGCGGCGTCCCAACTGACCGTGCGCGCCCATTCCATGCCGCGCCTGGCAATCGCGCGGCGCTCGTCCGGGTTGTCGTAAAGACGATGAAGCTGCGCTACAAGATCATCTTCGTCTACGTGGTAGTCGAGCGCGCCGCCCCACGTGGAGACCGACTTGTAAGGCAGGGGCTTCACGAGCACGCCCTTGCCATCCCCGCAGATTTCGGTACCGCTGCACCAATCCAGTGCGATGCTCACGACGCCGCAAGCCATCGCCTCCACGAGCGGCAAGCCCCACCCCTCACGGTGAGAAATGACCATGTGGGCATCCATCAGGTTGTAGCGGTCGCGGAGGTCAACGAGTCCGCGCTGTACGAGATCGGCGCGGAAGATGAGCCTGGACGCATCCCAGCCGAACTGCTCGCACAGGTTGGGAATGTCCCAGCCCGCCGGGCTCTGCGCGTCCATGTCGAGAATGTAGCGCGCGTTCGCATTCCCGGCGGCGAAACGGAAGAAGGCGCTGAGCATCGTCGGAATGCTTTTTCTACCCTGGTTCATCGCGGTAGTGCCGACAACGAACGCTTCGGGGTCGATGCCTGTCTGCTGACGGAGTTCCTTGCGACGCGCGTCGGGGTGGCGGAAGAAGGCGTTCGGGTCAATGCCGGGTCTGCACAACTCGGACGGGATGCCCGCTTCCCGGTGCGTCCTGACGCCGAACTCGCTAATCGACAGCGTGCCGTCGGCGCTTTTGAGCAGATCAACCCACGGTTTATACACGGGGCTTCCGTCGACTGGCGTGATGACGATGAACCCGTAGCGGCTCCAATCCACAGGCGCGCTCCGTAGAGCTTGTGCATACGGGGCATCCTGAATCACCAAAATCGCATCGGGTTGTACGGCGTTGAGAACAGCCACTGCCGATTCAACCCAATTCGTCTTCCCTGCGAGGGACGATACCCAATAGGGTAAGCGCACGCCCTCGTAACATGGCGGAAGCAACCCATCATACATTATTGACGCGGCAAATACTTCGATACCACGCCGAACGAGGCGCGTGTTGACCTCTGCGCTTATCCTGCCATATCCACTGCTGACACCATCGTCAGAAATTACAAGTAGTCGTGTCAAAGTAGTCTCCCATTGAACTCCCACGGCATTTTTGCACCCTTTTCTAGAGTGCAGTCGGCGCAACTAATGCAAAGGTTGTTCGGGTAGTTTGTACCGCCTACGATGAGAGGAATCCATACCCTGTTTATCCTTGCACCCGTACCACGAACACTTCCCGCAGGTCGCGCCCGCTGCTCGTGAGCATCCGCGCGCTTGCCGTCGCCACCGTCTGCGGAACGCCCGTGACCGCGAGGCGGATGACGCTCTGGATACCCGTCAGCGACGACGCCGATGCGCTGGTGGGTCCTCCGGCGCTTGCCGTCAGGTACGCGCTCCATCCGAGCGCCGTTGCC
>CALMDI010000054.1 GCA_937864975.1 uncultured Chloroflexota bacterium
GACAAACAGGAGTATTACCGGCAACTGCTGCGTCTGGTGTATCGGTTGTTGTTTTTGTTTGTTGCAGAAGACCGGGAATTATTGCTTTCGCCCACTGCTAATGAACAGATGCGCCAGCGGTACACGCGCTTTTATTCTGTTTCTCGCTTGCGCAAGCTGGCAGAACGGCGCATTGGCACACGTCACAGCGATCTGTATTACGGCTTGCGGTTGGTGATGCAAAAGCTGGGGAATGGCGGATGCAACGAACTCGGCTTGCCTGCGCTGGGCAGCTTCTTGTTCTCGAACGAAGCCATCACTGCCCTGAACAATTGCGAAATTGCGAATCACGATTTGCTGGAAGCGATTCGCGCGTTGGCCTTCATCCGCGATGAACACGGCTTGCGCACGGTGGATTATAAAAACCTCCGCTCCGAAGAACTCGGCAGCGTGTATGAAGCTCTGCTTGAACTGCACCCGATTATCAACGCCGAAGCCAGACATTTCAGTCTTGATTCCGCCAGCGGCAATGAACGCAAGACGACGGGCAGCTATTACACGCCGGACAGTCTGGTGCAGTGCCTGTTGGATTCTGCGCTTGATCCGGTCGTTGCGGAAGCAATGAAGCAACCGGATGCAGAGGCCGCACTGCTACGATTGAAAGTCGTAGACCCTGCCTGCGGTTCTGGTCACTTTCTGATTGCAGCCGCGCATCGGCTCTCGAAGCATTCGGCATCCTCTCGCACCGGAGATGGTGAGCCTGCGCCGGAAGCGATTCGCACGGCGCTTCGTGATGTGATCGGGCATTGCATTTATGGCGTAGACATCAATCCGATGGCGGTCGAACTGTGCAAGGTTTCGCTCTGGATGGAGGCGCTCGAACCCGGCAAGCCGCTCACCTTTTTGGAACATCGCATTCAATGCGGCAATGCGCTGATTGGCACGACTCCGGCGCTGATGAAACGCGGGATTCCTGACGAAGCGTTCAAGCCTCTGGAGGGCGATGACAGGGCGATCGTGAAGGGACTTCGTCAGCAAAATCGGCAGGAGCGGGAGGGCCAGCTGAGCTTCGAGGACGTCGAGGTTGACCTCGCCGGCGCGCTTGAGCATCACCCGGTCGCCGATACGGATATCCTTGATGGCGATATAGTCGAAGTTGTGCAGCGTCGCGTTGCTCACCGTCACGCCGCTGATGAACACGGGTTCCAGCATGGCGTTGGGCACCACCCGCCCGGTGCGCCCTACATTCACCTGCACGCCGGTCAGCTTCGTCGTCGCCTCGCGCGCGGGAAATTTGTAGGCAATCGCGCCGCGCGGGTCTTTTCCCACAATCCCCAGTTCATTGGTGGCGCGCAGGTTATTGACCTTGATCACGACCCCGTCGATTTCGAAATCCAGCGCGTCTCTGCGGGATTCCCACGTGGGTATTTGCTGGATAATGTCGTTTAACGTGGGATAATATGTCGAGCCGGGCGCGACCAGGAAGCCCATATCCCGCAGAAATTCCAGCAAATCCCACTGTTTATCCAGCGTTATCCCAACACTGTCCACAATTCCATAAATATAGGCGGTGAGCGAGCGGCTCCGGGTGATGCGGGAATCCTTCTGCTTCAGCGAGCCAGATGCCGCGTTGCGCGCGTTGATAAACGGCGGCAGTTCCTGTTCAATCTGCTTGGCGTTGAGCGCCTCGAAAGCCCGCTTGAGGAACAGAATTTCACCGCGCACGACCAACCGTTCCGGCGCGCGTCCCTTATCGGGATTCTGTGGGATTCGCAGTGGGACGCTGGGGATGGTGCGGATATTCGTGGTCACGTCGTCGCCGAGCGTGCCGTTGCCGCGTGTCGCCGCCTGCGTCAGCACGCCGTTTTCATAGCGAAGCACGACCGTCAATCCGTCGAGCTTGGGTTCCAGCGTGTAGTCCAGCACCGTCCCCGCCGGCAGCAGGCGCAGATTTCGCTCCTCCCACGCCTGCAAATCTTCCGTGGTATAGCCGTTGCTCAGGCTCAGGATGGGCGCGGGATGCGCGACTTTCGCAAATTCGGGCGACAGATCGCTGCCCGCGCGCTGTGTTGGCGAATCCGGCGTAATGAGTTCAGGATGCTCGGCTTCAATCGCGCGAAGCTCGTTGTACAGCACGTCGAACTCGGCGTCGCTGATGAGCGGCGCGCTGAGGACGTGATAGTGATAAAGATGTTTGTGCAGCTCGTCGCGCAGGGACGCCGCGCGCTGTGCAAGCTCGGCGTTATCGGTCGTCATGCGTGAGGACTCCTCTTTGGGGTTTGGCTCAAGCGTTATTGCGGCACCGACGCGACTTCCAGCACGTCCTGCTCGCCGTCATTCTCCACTGCCCAGCCGATGCGCTCGGTATTATCGCTGGCTCGCAGCCGCCACCAGGTCAGGTTATCGATGCTTTCGGGTCCATCGATAATCAGAAACGTGTCGCCTTCCTGAGCCACAAACAAACGCTCGTTGGTCGTTCCCGCCGCTTCCCGCACGCTGAGTCCGGTCGTGCCCACGTTGACGACACGCACGGTGCTCCCAATATTGATGCGCGTTGGCGTTGGGCTGACCGGAATCGTCGGCAGAAGCGGACCTTCCAGCGCGAACGTGGGCAGCGGACCGGACGCATTGCTGCCCAGATCGAGCGTCGGCAGGGCCGCGGCGTCGGCTCCGGCAGCGGGGGTGTCAGATGGAACCGCGGTGATGATGACCACGCGCGGCTCGCCGCCCGGCGCGGCATTGCCGCCCAGATAGACTACCAGAAACACGATGAGCGCGGCGATGGCGAACACCGCCACCAGCATCAGCATGACCGACCACGCGGGTAAATAGAGTCCGCTGTCGCCACGGGTTCGGACGCGGCGGCGCGACCGACGCTCGGCGGCGATCATCGCTTCGTCGTCGGACACGACGAGCGGGCGCGCCTCGTCATTCTTGCGCTTGTCGCGCCGCCTGCGCGTGTTCGTGGCGCGAACGTGCCCGCGGCTGCCGGACGGTGGCGCAGGCGCAGGTGGCAAATGTGGCTGCGGGCTGTATGGCTGCGTCGGCGTGGGATTTGGCTGCGTGCTGTCCAGATCCATCGGGTCGTCGTCGGGACGATAGGGCGGTCTTACCATCGCTCAGCGTCCTCGCTTCTGCGCCCATTCCAGGAAGCGCTCCAGCGACCACGTGTTGATGACGGACGCCGGTTCGACCCACCCGCGGCGCGCGGTGAGAATGCCGTAATGCAGCAAGTCCATCTCGCCGGCGCGGTGCGCGTCGGTGTTGATCGACAGCGGAATCCCCATCTCGACGGCGCGGCGGGCGTACTGGGCTTCCAGGTCGAGACGGTGCGGGTTGGCGTTGATTTCGAGCGCGATGCCGGATGCTTTCGCCGCCTGAAACACCGCGTCCATGTCCAGGTCAGCCGGTTCGCGGTTGGGGATCAACTGCCCGCGTGGGTGCCCGATCAGATCGACGTGTGGGTTATTGATCGCGTTCAGAATTCGCATCGTCACCTGCTCGCGCGGCTGGCGCAGCCCGGTATGCAGCGACGCGATCACGAAATCCAGCTTTTCCAGCACCTCGTCGGGGTAATCCAGCGTGCCGTCGGCGGTGATCTCCATTTCCGTGCCGTGAAAGACACGGATTTTTCCTCCCATCTCGCGGTCAACCTGCCGAATTTCCTGCTGATGCGCCAGCAGCCGCTCAATCGACAAGCCATTGGTGATGCCGAGACTGCGCGAATGGTCGGTGATGACGATGAATTTGCGCCCGCGCGCCAGCGCCGCGTTTGCCATCTCGCGGATGCTCAGCGTGCCGTCGCTCCACGTCGTGTGCATGTGCAGGTCGGCGTGCATGTCGTCGAGCGTAATGAGATCGGGCAGGCGGTTTTCCAGCGCGGCTTCGATCTCGCCCCAGTCCTCGCGGATTTCCGGTGGAATGTAGGGCATTCCGACCAGCGCGAACACTTCTTCTTCTGTGGCTACCAGAACTTCCTCGCCGGTGTCGACTCGCTTGAAACCGCGCTCGCTCAGGCTCAGTCCTTTTTCCAGCGCCAGCTCTCGGAAATGAATGTTGTGCGCCTGGCTGCCCGTGAAGTGATGCAGCGCCGCGCCCCAGCGATCCGGCGGAATAATCAGCAGGTCAACCTGCTTGCCGTTCAGTAGTTCGACGGATGTTTTTTCGGGACCCGTCCACAGGACGCGCGCCACGTTTGCCAGCGAGCCGAGGCGTTCGATAATCGGCTGCGGGTCGTCACTGGCAACCAGCAGGTCAATGTCGCCAATGGTCGGGCGCGCGCGGCGCAAGCTGCCCGCCACCGAGCCGTTCACCGCCTGCGGCATCTCCATCAACAGATCGAGGAGCGACTGCGCGATGGGCAGCGCCACGCCGAGCGGCGTGCGTCCCTCGGTTTTCAGCTTCTCAAGCTGCTCGATGCCTTCGAGAATACGCTGCTCGGTTTTCGCGCCCATACCGCTCATCGCGCGCAGCTTGCCTGCCTCCGCTGCTTCTTTCAACTGCCCCAGGTCGGCAATGCCCAGTTCTTTCCACAGGCGGAGGGCGCGCTTGGGACCGACGCCGCTGACGTGCAGAATCTCGGTCAAGCCGGGTGGGATTTCGGCTTTCAGATTTTCGTACATCTGAAGCGTTCCGGTCGCCAGCATTTCCTGAATCTTTTCTTCCAGCGTCTTGCCAATGCTGGGGATCGTTTTGAGTTCGCCCACCTCCGCCATCGCGCTCAGGCTGCGCGGCGTCTCCCGAATCGCGTCCGCGGCGTGACGGTAGGATAGAACGCGGTGAACGATCTCGCCCTTGAGTTCCAGCATGTCCGCGACGCTGTCGAAAATGTTGGCAATTTCACGATTGGAGAGGGTCACGTGTTACGTCCTTCACTGGCGCGAAGATCGCGCTTACCGGAAGTTCCAACGTTGGGAACAGATCGGCGGTATCCAGATTTTCGGACAGAGAGTACGTCCGCGAATCCGCGCTCGTGTGATATACGTCCACACGCTGCGCTGCCGGGTACATAACCCACAATAACCGAGTGCCGTTTGCCAAGTAGCTTGCCGCCTTGCGCCGGACATAATCCTCGCTATCCCACTCAGTCACGATCTCGACGGCGAAATCCGGCGGGAAGGGCAGGTACTCGCCCAACGTGCATCGGATGGCGTTCTCCGGCGTCAGGAAGGCGAAGTCGCATTCGCGTAATTCCGGCGGGTCTTGCGTCATGAAGAATCCCACCCCATTGGGCAGCGGCACGCCAAGCCGGTGATCCAGCACGTGTTTTCCCACAAGATAACCAACACGCAGGGCGAGCATTTGCTGCGCTGGCGTTTTCGGCTGTACGTCCACCTCGCCATTTTCGAGTGTGGTCTCCGGCGCGCGCGGCACGGCGCAGCCATCGACATATTCGTAGCGCTTGCCGCTGTAGCGCGCGTCGAATTCCTCGAACGTCATCGGGTAAGCGGCAGGTCGAGCCATCACGCTTCGGCGTCCGGCTCGTCGTCCAGCACCGAAAAGATTGCGCTCACGGACACGGCGAAGCCCGGCAGCACGTCGCCACCATCGAGGGTGTCCATCTCGGTGAGCGTTTGCACCAGATCGTCGGGGCGATACACGTCAAGCTGCCGTGTATCCGGGAAAGCCAGCACGAGCAGGCGCGTGCCGTTTGCCATGTAGCTGTTCACCTTGCGCCGTATCTCGATTGCCTTGTCCCAATCCGACACCACTTCGACGGCAAAATCGGGCGCGAATGGAATCCTGCCGAACAACTCATTGACCGACCTGACACGTCCGCGAGCAACGAACGCGACGTCGGCGGCGCGGTGTTCGCGCGGGTCGTGCCGCATGACGAAATACGTCTCCGCGCCAAACATATAGCCGAGATTGTTTGCATCGACGTGGCTGCCGACGAGCATCGCAAATTTGTGGACGATCAATCCGTGAATACCCATTGCAGGCGACACAAAAACCTCT
>CALMDI010000055.1 GCA_937864975.1 uncultured Chloroflexota bacterium
ATGTTCACGCCGCTTTTCGACATGAGCCGGATCGCGGGCTGGACGGCGCACATCATGGAGCAGTTTGCAAGCAACCGCCTGATGCGCCCGGACGTGCTCTACGTAGGTCCTACCGACCTGAAGTGGACACCGCTCGACCAGCGGAAGTAGCGGTCTTCAATGACAGTGTTAAGCAGGCGATCAATCGGTCGCCTTTTTGTTTTCAGGACTTCCTGGCTACACATTACAAAAACAATTTTGTTTGATGCTATAATGATTCCAATTCGCGGATTCCGTGCTCAATTTCTCTAAAGGCAGGTGTCCATGCTCCCGATGCAAGATATCAACCCGACACGCCGCACTCCGATTCTGACCTATGTTCTGATCGTCATCAACGTGCTCGTCTTTCTGTGGCAACTGACCCTGTCCGAAGCGCAGCTTCAACAGACGTTCGTCGATCTGGCGCTCGTTCCCGCCGCGCTCAGGACTCAGCCCATTGGCGAATCCGTTCTGGATTTTCTACGCAGCATGTTCTTCCACGGCGGGTTCGACCACATCTTCGGCAACATGCTCTACCTGTGGCTGTTTGGCGATAACGTCGAAGACCGGCTCGGCGAGATTCTGTATCTGATCCTGTACTTCGCCAGCGGTTTCGTCGCCGGGCTGGCGCAGGTCGTCATCGATCCGAACTCGACCATTCCAATGGTGGGCGCGTCGGGCGCGATTGCGGGCGTGCTTGGCTCGTACCTGCTGCTGTTTCCGGGCGTGCGCGTGCGGGGACTGGTGCTGCTCGGTCGTATCTCCACCATGCAGGAGCTTCCCGCGTGGATCGTTCTCGGCTTCTGGTTTGTCTTGCAGCTTGTCAACGGCTTCGCCTCGCTGGACGTGAACTCGCAGTACGGGGGCGGGGTGGCGTTCTTCGCGCACATCGGCGGTTTCATCGCGGGCATCGTCATCACGTTTATCGTGACGCGGTTCGTGCCGCAGCCCCCCGTAGAGGAGCGACGCGAAGCGCTCTACGAACGCGCTCAGCGCTATCGCTTCTGACGTAACCGTTTGTTGTTCTCATGCCCTGACCAGTCCGGCAGGGCATTTTGATTCCGTGCGACGATTCGCCGGGTGTGTGCGTATATTCCATAGCCACGGGAGGCGACGAAATGGTATGAAGCAGGTGTCCTTGATCTGTACCGAGTGTGGCGCGGCGGCAGCGCCGCTGGACTGGCAGTGCGCGGTGTGCGATGGTCCGCTGGATTTCGCCGCGTATCCGGCGTTTCGCGGGGACGCGATTGTGGCAGACGACTTTTCGCTCTGGCGCTACGAGGCGATGCTGCCTGTCGAGAAGCGCATGACGCTGGGCGAAGGGCTGACGCCGCTGGTGGAAACCGAGATCGAAGGGATACGCTTCCGCGCCAAACTGGAATATCTCAACCCAACCGGCTCGTACAAAGATCGCGGCACGGCGACGATGATGAATCATCTGCGCGCCCACGGCGTGCGCGAGGTAGTCGAAGATTCGTCGGGCAACGCCGGAGCATCGGTCGCGGCATATGCCAGCGCGTCCGGCATCCACGCGCGTATTTTTGTGCCCGCGTCCGCCGCGCCGAGCAAAAAGGCGCTGATCGCGGCGTTTGGTGGCGAGCTGGTGGAGGTGCCCGGCTCGCAGCACGCCAAGACGGAAGCCTGTCTGGAAGCGGCGAAAACGACGACCTATGCCAGCCATGCCTGGAGTCCCTACTTTGTACTGGGGCAGATGACGGCGGCGTGGGAAGTGTGGGAGCAGATGCGGCGGCGCGCGCCCGACGCGATTGTGGCGGCGGTCGGGCATGGCGGCTTGTTCCTCGGCTTCGCGCGCGGTTTTCGACGGCTGCGCGAGGCGGGTCTGATCGAGCAAGAGCCGCGCTTGTTCGCGATTCAGTCGGAAGGCTGCGACCCGATTGTGCGCGCCATTGAAACCGGCGCGGACGTGCCGCCGCGGGTGACGCCGACGCAGACCGTCGCGGACGGGATCATTGTCGAAGTCCCGGTGCGCGCCAGGGAAGTTCTCCGCGCCATTCGTGAAACGGGCGGGGAAGCGTTCCGGGTTGGCAACGAGGCGATTCTTGCGGCGCGTGACAAACTGCTGAGGCGCGGGCTGATCGCGGAGCCAACAAGCGCCGTGCCGGTGGCAGCACTGGTACAGATACGCGCGCAGTTGGGCGCGGATGCAGAGATCGTCGTGCCGCTGACGGGCAGCGGATTGAAGATGCTGGTGTAAACCGCTCGACCGAGAGGCGATGAGGATATTGTGATGATCCCAATGCGAACGATCAACAATCCCACGCGGCAGACGCCTTACGTGACGTATGGGCTGATTTTGCTGAACGTGCTGGTGTTCCTCTGGGAAACGACGAAGTCGAGCGCGGAACTGAACACGGTGTTTTTCACCATGTCAGTCGTGCCGTGTCAGATTTCGCAAAATCTATTCGCGCCCGAAACGGTGATCGACCTCGTTCGGAGCATGTTTTTACACGCAAGCTGGCTGCATTTAGGCGGCAACATGCTCTACCTGTGGATTTTTGGCTCCAACGTCGAGGATTACTTTGGACGGCGCGCGTTTCTGGCGG
>CALMDI010000056.1 GCA_937864975.1 uncultured Chloroflexota bacterium
TCGGCTGCGGCGCTTCGCTCTGGATGATCAGGCGCAGCGACCCCTGAGATGCCGCTTCAAAAAGGTAGCGCGCGACGGGGGTCTGCGAATCGAGGCTGTCCTCGACCGTCTGACCGACGGTCAGCGGCACAGGATCAGGCAGCCCTTCACGCAGCGCGATGACGAACCCGCCGCCGAAGCCATTGGCGCTTTGCACTTGCAGGATGTAGGGACCCGGCTGGGGCAGCGGAACGACCGCCTCGAGCCGGTCGAGACCCGCCTCATTGGTGACTTCATCTACCAGCGCACCCGCGGAATTAATGACGCGAAGCGCGGGCGCGAATCCTGCCGAAGTCGCCTGCACCTGCACGCTGATCGTCATCGGGCGCTCGGCGCTAAAGACGAAGGCAGGCGCGATGTTGGCGAGGCTGACCTCGCCGGGAAGCTCTTCACCCAGATTGATCGGCTGCGGCGCGTTCTGCGCCGCCACGGGCGCCGTGACGCTCAGAAGGAGCAAGAGAACAAGCGAAAGTGTCAACCTGCGGAACTGGCGCTTGAAGGACATGGGGGGTTTCTCCTTTAGTCCGCGCAACGTCTGCGAAGGAATAGACTCCTTTATATTAATCACTATTTTGCGGCGTGGGTACAGCCTGTCAGAAATCCGTAGGCGAAGCGTAGACAGCGCGGAGACGTTTACCGGGCTGAGTGGATCGGGTATTCTCTCGTGATATGAGGCATCTGGCGACGTTTCACCCCCTGCCACTTTACGATTTCGAGAAGACCATCGCGGCGTCCCGCTTTTACACAACGCTCGGCACGTGGCGCGACGGCGTGTACTGGCGCGCCCTGCGCGCGGGTCATGGGCTGGCGCTGGTCGCGATGCAAAACCGCGGCACGCCCGATGCTCCGGCGGTCGAAACGTTCGTCGCCGCGTCCGAGGGCGACGTGGACACCAATGCGCTGTGGGAAACAGTCGGGCGAATGCTCAATCTGACGGTGGACATGCGCCCGTTCTACGCGCTGGCGCAGACTGACCCCGCGTTGTGGCAATTAGTCGAGCCGCTGGTTGGGCTGCACATCCTTCAAACCGAGACGATGTTTGAAGCGCTGGTCATCACGACCATCGAGCAGCAGATCGCGCTGGCAGCCGCGCAGCGAGGCGAGCGCTGGCTGGTCGACCGCTTCGGGACGCGGATCACCTTCGCAGGCGAAACGTTCCATACGTTCCCGTCGCCGGTACGGCTGGCGCAGACGACCGTCGACGAATTGACGCCGCTCAAAATTACGTTTCGACGGATGCGGGTGCTGATCGACGTAGCGGCGCTGGCGCTGCCCGACTCGCTGGAATGGCTGCGCGACTTGCCAGCCGAGGAAGCGTACGCGGCGCTCGTTCGCCTGCGCGGCGTGGGGCACTGGACAGCCGCGTGGACGCTGACGCGGGGATCAGGGCGATTCCTGTATTTCGGCAGCGCGGACGTGGCGCTGCGCGCGGCGGTCAACCGCTATTTCTACGGCGAACCCGGTCGCGCCGAGCGCGACGTGACCGACGCGACGTTCGCGCGCTACGGCGATCACGCGGGCTTGGCGGCGTTTTACACGATCATGAAATGGGCGGTGGATAAATATGGAGGGTTGAGGGTTGAGGATTGAGGGTTGAGTGAAAACAAAAGGCTGTGCGGCGAGTACAATCACTCGGCTGGCACAGCCCTTTTTTCACTCAGTCCTCGAACCTCAATCCTGCATTTCGAGGAGGACGACGACGCGCCCGTTGTAGCCCGAAATCGAGTGGGTCACGAGCAGGTTATAGGAACCCCCCTCCTCGACCTGATAGCCACGGATGACGGCGCTGGTATCGCCCGCGCGCGTCGTGTCGTTGCCGACCAGCGGGTTCCCCGCTTCATCGGTAATGACCATCAAGGGATCGGCATCGCCCGACAGGTTCGCGGCGACGACGTTGACGGTCTGCCCTTCTTCCACCTCGAAGGGAATGCTGAAGACCAGACTCGGCTCAAAATTGAGCGTGATCGTTTGACCGGCTTCGAGGGGGTCGGCTTCCGCCGTGCGCTCCTGAATCCCGTTCACCCACTGCAAGTAGTCGCTTGCCGCTTCGTCGTCGTTGGCAAGGGCGCTCTTGGCAGTCGCACGGTAGAAATACAGTTCAGGTTCCGCGCCGGGCGTCAGGTTAATGGCTTCGTCCAGATCGTCAACCGCCGCCTGATAGTCCGCCTCTTCGAGGTAGAGAATGGCGCGCATCAGGTAATTCTGAGGCGTCGGACTGAGATTCAGCGCCTCGTCAAAGTCGGCGAGGGCTTCTTCGCTGCGCCCGGAGGATGCGTAGAGATTCCCGCGCTGAGAATAGACCGCCGCGTGCAGTTCCGGCAGCGAATCCGTATAGCGCAGCGCCTGCGTCAGGTCGCCAAGCGCCTGATCGAGATCGCCACGCTCCTGATAGCTGACGGCGCGCGCGTAATAGGCACGACCGTCGGTTGGATTAAGAAGAATGAACAGGCTGAAGTCGACCACCGCCTGATCAAAATTCCCGGTATTTAAGGCATTACGCCCGCGCTCATAGATCCCGAAACCGGGAGGCGGCGCTCCCTGCTCGCCTTCCTGCGCGCGCGCAGCCACAGCCGTACTCAAGAGCACGCCGACGAGTACGAGAGCGGCGAAGATACGCATGGTTCAATCCTTCTGAACCCAGTGATAATTATTCATTATATCAGGTTTCTCGCTTAAAGGAGGATGAGCATCGCGCAGGGGAACTATGAGCGAAAAACTGCGGGTTGGGACGCTGCTTCATAACGCTTTTGCTACACGACGAGACGCGCGTACAGCAGCTCCTGGCTGAGTTCCGGCACGACCGTTTCCGACGTCTGAAGCGTCAGCGCTGCCGCCGTGACACCCAGGCGCATCGCCTCGTCCACCGGCACGTCGTTCAGCAAGCCGAAGATCACCGCGCCGGTAAAGGCATCGCCCGCGCCGGTCGAGTCGACGATATTGGCGCGCACGGCGCGGATGTAGCCGCTGCCGTTGGCGTCGGCATAGGCGAGTCCGGCTTCGCCGAGCGTCACGACCGCGATATCCGCGCCCAGAGCGACCAGCCGTAAAGCGGCATCGAGCGCGGTGTCGCGGTCATAAGCGCTGTGCTCGACGCCGCACAATGCGCTCGTTTCGGCGGCGTTGGGCGTCACGAGGAACAGATCATTCAGATACGGAATCAATTTGGACGCCAGCGTTGGCGAGGTCGGGTCGGCGCACACACGCACGCCCGAATCTCGCGCCAGCGCGAACACTGTCTCCAGCGCTTCCTCGGTCATATTGACGTCGATCACGACCATCGACGCCTCCGCGAACAGAGGGCGGTGCTTTATCAAATAGGCGGGATCGACGTAGCGAATAATGCCGAAATCGCTCACGGCAAGGTCGAGATCGCCATTCTGCTTGAGCAGCGCGACGTGATTCCCGGTCGGCTCGCCCGTAACACGGCGCACGTGCTGGCAGTTCACGCCCGGCGCGCGGGTTTGCCGGAGGATGCGCTGACCGAGCGGGTCGCGCCCGACCGCCGTGAGCAGAATCGTCGGCACGTCGAGCCGCGCCAGATTTTCGGCAATGTTGCGGGCGACCCCGCCGACGCTGTTACGGATGCGCCCCAGATTGTCCGCGCCCCACAGGAGGTCAGCGTGCGGCATCGCTTTAATATCGATGCCGGATGCGCCAATGACCAGCACGTGTCCATTCTGGCTGCTCACGACAGACTCCCTCCCGGTTCCTGCCACACGCGCAGATCATGGTGCGGTCGATGATAAATGCGCCCGCGCGTTGCAAAAGGCACCTCGTGTGTTGGATGCATCTGCACGCGCATCCGATCCGCCATCACGAACCCATCCGCTTCCCACGCCGCGAAGCTGTCCTGCAAAGCCAGATAGGCATCGGCGCCCGCGAAGGTGTAGACCTTGCCCTGCCCCTGATAGGGCACGAAACAGGCGCTTGCCGACGCGATCAGCGCGAAACCGTTGCCTTCAATGCCGAACGCGCGCACGTCGTCCATCAGGTTGTAAACGGCGAAATGAGTATCCGGCGCATAATTCAGCATCAGGTAGGGCATGAAGCCCTGCCAGTACTGGTGCGCGGTCAGCCGCCGGGGGAGGTATTCTTCGGCGGCGTCATCTTCCAGCAGGGTTTGCAGCGCTCTCGAATCGATGCGGTCGATGGCGTTGCAAATGAGAGTCAGCGACGTACTGCCGAGCCGCTTCTGTACCTGCGGACCCTCCGCCGGTCCGCGCAGCCGCACGAAGCCGCATGGCACATTATAGTCGCTGAAGAGCGTGTCGTCCGGCTGGCAGCGGAACGCGACGCAAAGCTGAAGGCTGTCGATCCACAGCGGCGCGACGAGAATGCCTGTGGGCTTCAACTGCTGCACCCACGCGGGCGGGACATCCCAGATGCCAACCGTGGCAATGATGCGGTCGTACGAGGCGCGCGGCGCATACCCCATCGCGCCGTCGGCGTGGACGACGTTCACCCGCCCAAAACCCGCCTGATGCAGGTTGGCGCTCGCCAGCCGCACCATTTGCTGATCCAGCTCCATCGTGGTCACAATGCCGCTGTCGCCCACGATGTACTGCATGAGCGCCGCCATGTAGCCCGTGCCCGCGCCGATCTCTAGCACGTTATCGCCGGGGCGCAGGCGAAGCTGCGCCAGCATCGCCGCGATCATGCTCGGCTGGCTGGACGAGCTGATGACGCTGCCATCCGAGTCGCGCTTGACAGGCACGGCGTCGTCGGCGTAGGCGACGTCGAGCGGAACGCCCGGCAAAAAAAGATGGCGCGGCACGGCGCGAAACGCCGCTTCCACGCGCGGATCGACAAGATCGCCGCGGTGCTTCAGCGTTTCGACCAGCGCGTCATGCAACGCTCGCGGCGTCGCTTTATCGGACATACCATGCCCGGCGTTTTCGCAGCGAGACCCCCGCTTCGGCGTCACTCCGGCGCGCGGTTCGCACGCGCCCGCGCGCGTCGATGTGTACCTGTCCGGCACGCTGCAAACGAGCAAATTCTTCCGGCGTGATGACCGGCGCAGGCTCACCGCCGAGCCGTTCCAGACGCTCCGTGAACGGATCATCGTCCGAGGACGGGGTGCGCGGCGGCTCCGAATTCGTCGGCGGCGCTGCCGGGGGAGTTTCCGGTGTCGTCTGGGGCGGCTCGCCCGCCGTTGGCGCGGGGGGCGTGGGTTCCTGTGTGTTGATCGGTTCGTCCGTCACGTTAATCCTCTCCAAGACCATCTTCTCTTACGATGCCGCTTGAATTCATCAAATCCGCCAGCGAGACCGCGGCGGTCTCGGCTTCATCGCCCAGCGCGGCACGCTGCCGCATCGGCTCGCCGCAGACGAGGCAGTTCGGGTCGCGCTCCAGGTTTACCCAGACCGCCGAGTAGGGGAGACTGGTGTGTCCGTCGAGAATTTCCAGCGCCGCGTTGGCGAGAATGACCGTGTTGCCCGGCATCGTCTTGTGAACGTCGGCGCCGACCAGTAATTCGTTCAGCGCCAGATCCGCCTGAGCCGCGGCAATGCGAACGACGTGCAGCCACAGCCCCGGCTCGGCTTCGAGCGTGCCGTCGGCGCCGATCATGCCGTAGTCGAGTTCCTCGTTTGTGACGGCGAAGCTAAGCCCCTCGCGTAACTCGGCTGCCCAGCAGGCATAACAGGGACCGTCATAGGGGCGAATCACGACGACATCGCCGCCTTCGCCGCGCTCGTAGACCCCGGCATAGACCGCCGTCAGGTGACGGTCGAGACACGCCTGATTCAGGACATATTTCGGTCCTTCGCCGTCCACCCCGGCGACGAGCAGATCAACGCCGTCCAGCACGTCGAGATGGTGCTCGATTTTGCCCACGCGCGTTTCGATGTCGGCGTTCGGATTGCGGCGGCGAATTAACTCGGCAACGGCGTCGACTTTCGAGCGCCCTACGAACGAGATATCCGCGACGTGGCGCACGACATTCGCCGCTTCCAGCATGTCGTCATCCACCAGAACGAATTTGCGAACGCCGCTCATGGCAAGCGAGACGGCGGCGAAGCCGCCTCCCGACCCCAACCCGACGACGCCAACGCGCTTCTCCGCCAGCCGCGCCAGATTTTGCTTGCCGATCAGCCGTTCAACTCTGTCCCAACTCATCGGGGACCTCCTCCTGCGCGGGAGCCGCCTCGCCCTCGACCGGCGTCTCTAAGCCCAGCGCACCCTCAATCGCGCGAATGTAATCGACCAGGTACTTATCGTCCGACCACACCCAATCGGGCGGATCAGCGACCGACTCGGACTGCGACCATACCTGCTCGAACAATTGATACGGGTCTTTATCCGCGTCCAGCGCGGCGAAGGGCGCTACCCGCGCCGACGGCGCCGACTTTGGATAATTCGACGGCGTGACGATCAACAGAACGCGGTCGGCGCCCATGCGCGCCGTCAGGAAGCAGACTTCCAGCGGCGGCTCGCCGTTTGCGTCCCACAACACCAGCGACGTAAACAGCTTTTCGCCCGCGAGCTGTGCCATCTCCGTGAGGAAGCGGTCTTCCTGAACCAGATGCCACGGATAGTCGGGCAGCGACGGAAGCTGATCATTCGGGTAGACCGCCGGGACGACCGGCAGGAAGACCCGCGAGCGCTGGTCGATATACCAGAAGTCGATGCGCGCGTTGAAGCCGTCGCCCTGCGGCATCATGACAAAATTTACCGCCGTCTCCATCACCGCCGTCGTCGCGTCGTGATCGAGCGTGACGATGGGCGCGAGCAAAAACTCCATGGCGTTATCGGCGTCCTCAATCCAGTGGATCGCGGTCATCAGGTCGCCGCCGCTCGGCTGGATCATGTACCCCGGCTGTTTGTGCCAGTCGCCCAGATAGCGCAGCGGCACGTCCCATTTCGCGCCCAGCGGCGCGCCGGACGGCGTCTGCCTGCGCTCGCGGCAGACGCGCCAGTTCTCCTGCAACCACCAGATCAGTTCGTCCTGCCGGTCGTCGCCCTGCTGAAAAGTGTGCATCTGGCGAACGGCGCTTTCGTCGGGCGAGATCGTGTCGAGCACGTAGAGCGTGGGCACGCCGTTGGTGCGCGTGCCGGGCACGATCAGCCCCACCATCGCTTCGCCCGTTTCATCCTCGGCGTAGCGCTGCGCGGCGCTGACCATCTTTTCGACGACTCGCCGCGCCACGACGAGATTCGGCACGCTGCGCCCATGCGCCGTCAGGCGGTTGAGCATGGCTACCTCCTCCGCGGCGGGAGCGGCGTATTCGGGTCAACGCGCTCTTCAATGCCGGGCCAACTGCCGGTCGAGCGCCAGGTGTAGTAGGCATACAGCCACTGCACCGCCCACGCCGCCACCGTCACCGCCGTCGAACGGCTTGGGTTCCAGCCGTACTGCTCGCCATCTTTGGGATTGAACAGGCATAGCTGCCCGTCTTCATACTGGTGCTTCTCGCTGTAAATGCGCGGCTGAAGCACGTAGGCTTCCGCCGGGCGGTAGGGATAGTCGTCGGGATATTCGATCTTGACGGTATGCCACGGCGAGCGCAGCGTCCGTAAATTGAGTTCGACGCTGCCTTCCCAGTACAGGCGTCCTTCGGGCGGCACGATGAGCTTGAACGTATTCCCAAATGTGGCGCGCATGGCTTCGACCTCCAGCCGCAAGCGCGGTGAGACGTTGCTCCGCGACCCCCACCATGCCGACATAAAATGCTCTCCTGAGACCTGTCGCACTGGTATTCTCTCGTACCGATTGTACCATGCGACGTGTGCCATCACGGGGCGCGGAGACCCCAGTTTATGGTGCTCACTAAGGATCTATACGCAAATGAGGAGGGAATGTTGCGGGGTGAAATCCTGCTATGAACGCGCTGGCGCTCTTCCAATTTCTCAAAGGATGAACACTGCCGCGCGGGTTCATCTCAAAAGATAGGGTTTAACCGCGCGCACACTCCGGTTCACATCCGCGTATAAAGTGAGACGCCGTCCGGTTTAATCCGATGTTACCTTTCCAGGAATTGAGAAATTTACCACAAGCGTAGATATGCTCGTTGATAAGCCGCACAATAGGGCGTAGTTCGGCGCTGAACTCTTCGCTTGTTCCCGTTGAAGAGAGGACTGTTTCCAATGCGTTTGGCTCGCTTCGCGGTTCTGCTGGCGCTTGTCGCCCTGCTGACCGCTTTCGTCGTACCTGTAGTCGCGCAGGACGCGACTGAAACCCCGGCACCTGTTGCCGACCCTGATCCCGTAGCGGACCCGGAAGCCGACCCTGAAGCACCCGTCGAGGCGACGACCCCGGCTCCGGCGGTTCCGCTCACCGGGGAAACGCTGACCGTCTATTCGGGGCGAACTGAAGACCTGATCGGTCCCATTTTGCAGCGGTTTACCGCCGAGACCGGCGTTGCCGTAGAAGTTCGCTATGGAAATACCGCCGAGATTGCGACGGTGATTCTGGAAGAAGGCGAGAACAGCCCGGCGGACGTGTTCATCGCACAGGACGCGGGCGCGCTCGGCGCTCTGGCGGCTGAAGGACGCCTGAGTCCACTTCCCCCCGACGTGCTGGAACACATCCCCGCAGAATTCCGCTCGGACGATGCGTTGTGGGTGGGCTTATCCGGTCGCGCCCGCGTGCTTGTCTATAATACCGACATCCTGACAGAAGACCAGCTTCCCGCTTCGATCCTCGACCTGACCGCGCCGGAATGGGCAGGGCGCGTGGGCTGGGCGCCGACCAACGCCTCGCTGCAATCGCAGGTGACGGCGATGCGCCTGCTGCTGGGCGACGACGCGGCGCGCGGCTGGCTGGAAGGCATGGTTGCCAACGGCGCGGTGGCTTACGACAACAACCGCGCGGTCGTGCAAGCCGTGATCGACGGCGAAGTCGAAGTCGGGCTGGTGAACCACTACTACCTCTATGGGTTTCTGACCGACACACCGGACGTTCCCGCGGCGAACGCCTTCTTCCCCGGCGGCGACGTCGGCTCGCTCATCAACGTGGCGGGCGCGGGCGTGGTCAATACGAGCGACCAGCCGGGGCTGGCGCAGCGGTTGATCCTGTACCTGCTGGGCAGCGAAGCGCAGACCTACTTCGCGGAAGAGACGTTTGAGTACCCGCTGGTACCGGGCATCGAAACCAGCTTTGAACTCGTGCCGCTGGCGGAGATCGAAGCGTCGCCGGACGCCGGCCTGCGCGAGAGCGTCGCGCCGGCCGTGATCAGCGACTCGCGGATCCTGAAGCTCGCCGAGCTGAACGCGCGCGCCAACCGCCTCGCGCGGCACCTTCAGCAATCGGGCGGCGTGGCCGGGGCGCCCGTGGGACTGCTGCTCGAGCGTCCGGCCGACGCGATCGTCGCGATGCTCGGGATCCTCAAGGCCGAGGGCGCGTACATGGCGCTCGCCGCCGACGCACCGCCGGCGCGTCTCGCCCAGCAGCTCGCCGAGAGCGGCGCGAAGATCGTGATCACGAGCGCC
>CALMDI010000057.1 GCA_937864975.1 uncultured Chloroflexota bacterium
TTCCTCGGCCACGGTCAGCACCAGCCGGTCAAAGCTGATCTCGCGCTCGCCGACATAGATGGCGCCGTCGCGCTTGAACGTCGTGCCGATAATCGCGCCATCCGCCACTGAAAGCATCTGCTCGACGTTGGAAAGACGGACGCCGGTATTCGCAAACACGACCGTGTCCGGCGCCGCTTCCTTGACCTGCCGCAAAGTCTCGAATGGCGTTTCCGCGCCCGCCGTTAAGCCGGACACACAGAGCGCGTCAGGATTCGAGACAAACACCGTCGAGCGCGCAATCTCGACAATAGCACGCTCGGCAAGGTAAACCGCCGACTCCGGCACGATGTTGAAGAACAAGCGCACGTGCTGACCATCCACCGCGCGGCGGTGCCGGATGACCTCCCCGCAGTTCGTATTCCACAAACCGTAATCGCTGGCATACACGCCGGTGAATATCTCGCGCACGAACTGCGCCCCGGTCGCGACCGCGAGATCAATCGACGCGGTCGGATCCCACAGGACGTTGACGCCATACGGCACGCGAATCTCCGGGCGAAGCTCGGCAATGATCCGCGCCATACAGGCGGTCGTGATCGGCTCGACTTTGGTGAGATACGGCAGGCTCGCCTCATTCGAGAACATCACTCCGTCCACCCCGCCCGCTTGCAGGGCGCGCAGGTCTGCACGCGCCGACTCGACAATCCACTCCATACCGCGTTCCGCGTCGTAGCCCGGATCGCCGGGCAGCGCCTTCAAATGGCACATGGCGATAATCGGTTTATGAACGCGAAACAGGTCATTCAGCCACGTCATCATTTCTATACCTCTCCTAAAAGCGCCTGATCCTGACTATACGAAGTCACGAAAAGCTCGGTGTGTTGTGGAACGACCGCCTCGGTCGCCCCCCTGCGCCTTTGCGCCCGCTGCGGCTCTGCGTTACGCTTTTGTCCCTACTTCCTGGCATCGCCCGGCTTATATGGACACCCTGCCCGCCCCGCTCATCGTCGTCCGTCGCGCGCTCGCGCGCTGGTGGTCGGATTGGATTTCGCTGGCGCTCGTCAACGTCCTGTGGGGAGCGGCGTGGTTCACGCTCATACTTGGACCTCCGGCGACGTTCGGCGCGTTCGCTTCGATCAACCGAGTCGCCCACGATCAAAGCGCGACGCTCGGCGAATTCTTTGCCGGGGCGCGGCGTTACTTTCTGATCAGTTACGTGTGGCTGGCGCTCAACGTCATCATGATCGGCGCGATGGTCGCCGGTTTTCTTTTCTACACTCAGCTTCAAGCCTTGTGGGCATTTTTGCCGCTCGGCATCAGCCTGCTCATCGGCTGCCTGTGGATCGCCACGCAGCTTTACGCCCTGCCCTACCTGATCGAACAGGACGACCGGCGGCTGTTGGTTGCCCTGCGTAACGGGCTGTTTACTATCCTCGCCAGTCCCGGCTACATGGTCGTGATCACCGGAGTCGCCGCTGCCGTCGCCGTCGTGAGCGCCGTGATGGTCGCCCCGCTCTTTCTGGGCGGGCTTTCGCTGATCGCGCTGCTGGCAAGCTGCGCCGTCGCCGACCGGATTCAGGCGTTTCGCCTGCGCCGCGGCGACGCGCCCTCGGAGCGTCAGTGACATTACTTCACGAATCGCACCTTGAACGTCCTGATTTGGTAGGGCGCTATCGGTAAGCTGAGCGCGCTGCCGTAAAGCTCACCGGCTGGCATTGTTCCTCGACCAGATTGCATTCGTATGCTTCCTGTATCGGCTGCCCGAACGTGAGTATCACATGGCTGCTGCGTGATTGCTGGCTTTCGTAGACGCGAAAAATCCAGGCGTCTTCGTCTTCCGCTTTCTTGACCGTCTCTACAATCACGTGCGCGGCATCGACCTCTGCCAGCGAGTAACGCGGCGGCAGGTTACCTGCCTGCGGTACCCGCACGACATCGGCGTGAAGCGGGTAATTCAGTGCGTAGCTCTCTCGCAACACGTCGCCCTGTCGCCGGTCGCCCGCGTGCGGCAGCAAACTGTAGGTGAACTCGTGGCGCCCCTGATCGGCTTCGGCATCCGGGCTGATCGCGGACTTGATCAGCGTAAGACGCAGCACATTGTCCTTCACATCATGTCCGTACTTACAGTCGTTCAGCAGCGCGACGCCGTAATTCCCTTCCGAAAGATCGACCCATTTGTGCGCGACGACTTCAAAACGCGCCCAGTCCCAGCTTGTGTTCCAATGGGTCGGGCGCTCAAACGTTCCGAACTGAATGTCGTAAGTGGCTCTCGTCGCGCGCACGTTGACGGGAAACGCGGCTTTGAGCAAGACCTGCCGCTCATGCCAATCGACCTCCGTGCGAAAGTCGATGCGACGGCTGTGGCTGTACAAGGTGATTCGCTGCGTGATAATTGAGTCATAGAAGCGCCAGCGCAGCCGCAGCACGCCACGCAGCGGTCCCGCTTCCTCAACCTGCGCTGCGATCAGATCGGCAACGACTTCAAATACGCGGGAATGGGCACGCGCGCCCGAAACCACGCCACCACGTCATAGCCGCCCCACGTGTCGCCCAAGCGGAAACTTGCCCACGCCGAGGCGTCATAATCGACCGCTTCCGCGCTGTCGAAATCCCCTTCGCGGAACCTGAATACAGAGATTGGATGGCGTTCCCGGTAAATGCTCGCGCGGATGTCGGGAAGCAGTCGGGCGATTTTTTGTTCGGTCAGTACCAGCATAGGGTTCCCGTTGGCGATCAGGTTAAAAGCTGCTCAGGGACGTTCCAGCCGGACAGGCGAATTTGAGCGTCGCCTGCCGCTTCCGAATCCCACTCGGCGCGAACCACGACCGACTCGCCGGGAAACAGGCTGAAATGGTTGCGATCGAAATACACGTAGCCTTCCGCGTCGAGCGGTCGCCCGTCTTCCAGCCATACCAGCAGTGCGGTGTGATCGCCTGTATTCGTGAGCCGGATCGTCCACTCCTCTCTAGGACGATCACTACTTTTTTCGATGTCAACGTCGAGGGTCGTCGGTAGCTGCTGAAACGCATGATGTAAATTTGCCTGCCGTGTAAACAGGTAGCGATTCTCGCTTATCTGACCTCCCCTATCCAGCGTCAGATCGAGGAAGAACAGATCGTCTACTGGGGATAAATCCGCCGAAAATTGCAGCAGTCGAAGCGAGCCATTTGCAGGAAGGCGAACGGATGCGGTTTGCTCGGCATAGACCGTGCCGCTCGCGCCAATCACCCGCGCCGCGAGCATCGCCTCAAACGGCTCCAGCAGCGCGCTCGACACCCAGACCTCCGCCTCAAACTGCGTCCTGTCTACCCACGATTGTGTCTCAAACCGCGCCGACACGTGTACCGGCTCGTAGGCGCGCGCGACGGCGTAATACAGCGGCTTTGGCTGTCCGTAATAATCTACCGCCGACGTGCAGGCTGCCATCGGGTATGGCTCGTTGAACTGCCAGGGCAGCGAGCCGCTGTTCTGCCACTGGCGTCGGCGGTTCGCTTCGACGGCGTAGCGCACGCCTTCCGCCTGCAAAAACTGGGTGCCGCGCACCAGCATTTCGAGGTCCTCGATGTCGCCGAGCGATTCGCGCCAGCGCGGCAGCTTCACCCACCACGCGCCAAGATGCTCCCAGATCGGATTGTCCAGCGACACCGGGTAGAGGCGCTCGTCCGAAATGACCGAGCGCAGCGTTTGCAGATTGGTAATGCCTTCCGCGCCGAACTCGCTGTGCAGCAGCGAGGTTGTCCGGTTGTAGAGCGTGTACTGCCCGGTCAAGCCCTGATGCTCCCATGGACCATGCACGTCATGGAGCGCCGTCGGGTCGCGCTCGACGTTGGCGAGGCTGTTCATGAACACGCGCCCGGTGGGCGACGTTGGCAGCCACAGGCGGTCGGGGTCGAGGCGGCGCGCCACGTCGCCAAGCGCCTTCAGCAGCGGATGCTTGTCGTCGGCAGGCTGTTCCTCGCCATATTGAAGCTCGTTGCCGCCGCACCAGATCGCCAGCGACGGATGGTTGCGCTTGCGCGGAATAATCTGCTCGGCATCGCGCACCATGAACTCGATCATCGCCGGATCGTCGGGCGGCAGATTTTCGATGCCGGAACTCGACTGAATGAACTCCTGCCAGACGAGGATACCAAACTGATCGCAAAGGTTATAGAACGCTTCCTTCTCGATCAGCCCCCCACCCCACACGCGCAGCATGTTCACGTGCGCGCGGCGGACAAGCTCCAGCAGCCGTCGTAACTTCTCTGGACGCGCGACGCCGTACATCATGTCGATGGGAACCCAGTTCCAGCCGTTGATATAGGTCTTGCGTCCATTGACGACAAGCGTATACGGCAGCGCGGTTGGATCGGCTGTCTGATTGGCGACGAACTCGACGTCGCGAATGCCGATGTCCAGCCGCCTTGATTCCGAAATTACATTCTGTTCAGCGTCCGTAACCCGAACCACCAGCTCGTAGAGAGGCTGCTCGCCACTGCCGTTTGTCCACCATAGACGCGGCGCATCGACAGGCAGATCGAATGTCAGGTCGGTTGTTCCGGCGTTTAGTGTATGCTGCGCCTTCCGCGATACCACGATCTGATCGGCAAAGGACATGGACACGTCCACGTCGGCGCTGACCGATTCACTTGCCAGTATCCGCACGGTAACCAATACGTTCGCGCGCGAATAATCCGCGTTGAGGGTGGGACGCACAAACACATCTTCCAGCCGGACGCGCCCTGTCGCCGTCAGGTAAACCGCGTCCCAGATGCCGAGGTGGACGAGCCGAGGGCAGAAATCCCACCAGTAGGTCATGCGGCTCTTGTGCGTGCGGACGAGGCTCGACCTGCCGACCTGCGGCTGCTCGTGCGGCGCAGGCTCGATCACCACCGCCAGCAGATTTTCGCCGTCGAAGTTCAGCAGGTGTTCCACGGCGAACGTGACAGGCGTGTACATGCCGACGTGATGCCCAAGCCGCTCGCCGTTGAGGAAAAACTGCGCTTCGTAATCGACACCTTCAAATACAAGCTGCATTTGTCGCCCGCGATAGACTTCGCGCAACTGAAAGGTCTTTTTGTAAACCCACGTACGATCCGACGCCCATTCGGCTTGCAGCGTATTGCGCTCGAAATACGGATTGGGAATCTGCCCATTTTTCCACAGGTCATGGTGGACGCTGCCGGGAACGGTCGCGGGCATCCAGTGGCGGGTGTCGCGTGTCGTCGGCTTTTCCGCGTTGCGCCAAATCCAATCGTCGCCAACATACCACTTTACCTGCCAGTCGTCACCGTCGAGCGACAGGCGTTCCGGCAGTTCGGTTAGTCGGTCCATTCGAGCATATTCGTTTCGGTAATGGGCTGGCTCTCGTCGGCGGGGATGCGGAACGTTTTGATCTCGCAGGGCGCGAAATCGGCTTCGTGCGTGCGCCCCCACGCGCTCAGGTTCAGCGTGGCGCGCGTGGCAGTCTTTGCCGTCTCGTAGGCGCGCACGATCACGCCCTCGCCATCCTCTGCCTGTTTCACAACGCTCACCACGATGTTCGGCGGGTCAGCCGACAGATACGACGCGCTCTGCGGCAGCGTTCCCGCGTGAGAGGTCGCGAACAGGGCGCGCGGCGGCTGGTTGAGGACCGCCGCCTGCCGCACCGTCTCGGCGCGCTCCCAACTGCCTTCGTGCGGCAGCAGCCAGTAAGTGAACTGCTGGCGTCCCTGGTCGATGAAGCTGTACTGCCGGTCGGGCTGCGGCTCAGCGGGAATGTGGTGGGCGTAAATCGGGCTTCGCAAGACCGTCATGCCGATGTCGCGGATACGCACGTCGAAGCTGTACTTTCCATCGTTGAGCAGGCTCAAGCCATACGACGCGCCCGTGTCACGCGACGCGCCGGACACGTCGAGCCAGCTTTGCCCCGGCTCTTCCTCGCCGTTGGCGAAGCGCTCGATGTGTCCGTAAGGAATTTCATAGGTGGCGCGCATGTGATTCTGGTGGACAGGATAGCGCAGCTTGAGCAGCTTGAACTGCTCGTGCCAGTCCACCGTCACCTTGACTTCGATGATATCGAGGTCGCGGAAGAGGCTGAAATCCTGCGTCAGCGACGACGCGCCATACCGACTCTCCACCCGAACCGTCGACTTGACCGCACCGTGTTCCACACGATGAATGCGCGTTGGGGCAAATTCGCCAATCTCGCGGTCGAAGGCGAACACGTTATGCGACCACGTATCGCTCGGGTCGTCAATCACGGCGGCGCGCGCCGCTTTTCCAGTGAAAACCGAGGTTTGATGGCGCTTGTCGCGCAGGCTGCGAATGCAGCCGCTTTCGGGATCGAACTCCAGCCGGAAGCGGTCATTTTCCAGCGACAGGTCGTCCCCGCCCACGGGTTCCGACTGTGGAGCGCCCGGTCGCAGCGCCAGCCGGTAGGTGCGATACCCCATCGGCGGGAGCGCGGCGACAAAGCTCACGCGATTGCGCCCGTTCGCAGTCGCGTGCGACTTGACAACCTGCATCGGAATCACGTGGTCGGCGTCGTCCAGCAGGACCGCGTCCTGCGGCACGCGCGTGGTTTCCATTTCCACATTCGCCTTGACCGCCCACCCGTGTGGGTTGAACACGACCAGCGGCTTCATGCCCTCTTCCAGCGCGATGTCGATGTTCCACGCCAGCGACTGAACGGCGAGGTTGTAATTCCGGTCGGCAATCGTCAGCGCTTCGCCGTACGAATTGCGCGCGTCCTCGTAAGCCTCTTCCAGCGACGTGCCCGCCATGATGTCGTGAAACTGGTTGAACAGCACGCTCGTCCACGCCTGCTTGAAGTCGGCGGGGTACGGCTGCCCGGTCACACGACGCGCGAGCGTCGACCACTTCTCGGCGGCGATGAGCAGGTTTTCCGCCTGGCGATTCCAGCGCTTGACGCCGGAATGCGCGGCGTAACAGCCGCTGGCGTGATGCTGTAAATCGTCGTGGACAACCGGAATCGGCAGGTCCTGCGCGCGTACCGAGGCGAAGTACCGACCCGGCGTGCTCATTGCCAGTTCGGGCAAATCCGTTTCCGCGTTCATCCGGTGGATGCTGTCGATGTTTTCGCGCGTCGGTCCGCCGCCGTGGTTGCCCACGCCGTAGAAACACATCATTTCATTGAACGGCTCGCGCAGCTCCTCCGCGCAGCGCCGCACGTGCGGCTCAACATCCGGCATCCACGTCGTATACTCGAACAGGATTCGGAAGGTCAGCACGCGCGACCCATCATCCGATTCCCACCAGAACAAGCGCCCCGGCAGCCCTTTCTCGTGCGGCTGCGGACGCATAAACACGTAATCCGTCATGCCACTTTTGGCGAGAATCTGCGGCAGCATCCCGTGATGCCCGAAGCTGTCGACGTTGTAGCCAACGGTTGCCGTCACGCCGAACTTGTCTTTGAAATAGCGCTGCGCGTACAACCCCTGACGCACGAACGACTCGCCGCCGGGAATATTGCAGTCGGGTTGAATCCACCAGCCGCCGACGATCTCCCAGCGCCCCTCGCGAACGCGCGCCTGAATCTCGCGAAACATCGCCGGGGCGCTCTGCTCCACCCACTGGTAAAACGCCGCGGAGCTGGATACGAAGATAAAGTCGTCGTATTCCTTCAGGCGATCCAGCGCCGAGCGAAAACTGGCTTTGACTTCGTGAAAGCCTTCCTGCCACTGCCACAGCCACACCGGGTCGATGTGCGCGTTGCCGATCATGTGCAGTTTCTGCTTCTTGCTCAAGACGAATTCACCCCGATTCCGGTATACCGAAACAAACACCTGCTCAAGGCGACAGGCGTTTGACTTGATTAGATAATTGTGACCAGCGCTTCAGCCAACTCGCCCAGGCGCTGATTCCCTACTGTCACGTCCACGGCAACCCGCGCCCGCCGCGTCGGCTGTTCGGCAATAGGGATCACGCGGAATTCTACGGTCTGCACGCCGCGCCCTTCAATCTCGGTTCGGACGCGAGGCTCGATCACCGTCCACCCCCGCGGCACGATCATCTCGATCACCGCTGGCTGCTTTTCGGGGAACGGGTTGCGAACTTCGACCTGAAAGCCGACGGTTTCGCCGCTGCGCGCTTGTACCTGATACGGCTGAATCCGCGCGCCCGCCCCTTCCGCGCCCAGGTCAAACGTTTCCAGCGGCAGCAAGGCTTCATGCAGCCGTTCGAGAATCGCGCCGCGTGTGGTCAGTCCGTCCAGATAGTCGGGCGTCACCCAGACGGGATCGGAATGCCCGGCGACCACAATATCCGGCTGTAACTCCTGGTACAGATCGGCGCTGCGGCGGTAATCGCCCATCCGAAAGCGGTTGGCGTAGACGTAATTCCACTGATCCGCCTTTTCGCCCTGATACTGGTCGCCGATTGCCAGCACGCGCCTGTCGTCCGCTACGAAGCCGATTGCCACCGCGTACAGCGTATGTCCCGGCTGCTCCCAGCAGGTGATCTCGTACTCTTCCCACCGCACCGACCGGTTCACGGGCAGTACCCGGTCAACCACGATTGGGTCGTGCCACAGGCACGGCAGATCGTACTGCTTCGGATTCTGAAGAACATCGGCAAAGGTCTCCGCCGCCCAGACTTCCGTTCCTTCGACGCTGCGGAGCAGGTTGAACCCGGCGACGTGATCGTCGTGATAGTGCGTCGCGATGACGACGTCAATCTCGCTGACGCCGAAATCCCGCTTCAGGGCATCCAGACTCACGAGCCACGGTCGCCGCGACGCCCGGTCGGTGCTGGTTGCGGCTCCTACCACGAAATCGTAGCCGTAGTCGATGATCATAGCTTTGCCGCTGCGAGACAGCAGGACGTAGGAATTCGACACGCTCGTCCGGTTCCAGAGCAGATGCGGGGTAATCGGAACGTAAGGCTTTTCGAGAAACTGGAACAGGCGCAGATTGTGCTGGCGGTGCTGCAGCAGTTCGTTCAGCCGCTCGACCAGCAGATCAATCGCCGGGGCAGGCTCGTCCATCGGCGTGCCGTGCGATGGCAGGATCAAATCCGGCTGGCTCCTCTTTACTTCGAGAAGCGAGACGATGCTCGCCGGGACGCCTTCCGCGCCGTTATACGTCCACTGCGTTGCCGCCAGCGACCACAGCTTGCCCGCTCCCGCGATCAGATCGCCTGTGAAGGCGACGCGCCGCCCATCCATCTCGACAAGCAGCGACAGGGAGCCAACCGTATGTCCCGGCGTCGGCAAAACCGTGAATGTGGACGCCCCGAAGCGATACGTCTCATAATCCTTCAGCGTCCCCGCCACCGGAACGGACTCCAGCAGGGAGAACCGATCCTGCCGCACGTCGTAATTGTTGTCGATCGTACGGGTCTGCCAGTGCGCTTCGACCGAACGAAAGTAATCCTGCTCGGTGTGCGGCACCCAGATCGGAATGTGCAAACCTGCCGCGCGTGGCGCTCGCCTGTTGGTTTTTCTCGACGTAATTTGCGCCTTTGAGATAATTAATAAGTTCGGTTTGCGAAATCTGTTCGCCG
>CALMDI010000058.1 GCA_937864975.1 uncultured Chloroflexota bacterium
AACCGCTCGACCTCGCCGCCCCGAACCATTCTGAAATCCGCCAGAGGCGTATCGCTCGCCAGCGCCCCCTCTGGAAAGTCCTGGCTCGTGATCTGGACGATAATTCCATGTTTGCGATCCACCGTCACGCTCAGCGCTCCGCGGCGCAGGGTGATCGTTCGCTCGTCCTCTTCGACGTCAACAGGACTCGCTTTTTGCGCGAGGTCGGTTTTGTTGACGACGCGATACCCAAACGGCGGTATCGACCGGACGACATGCGCGTCGGTTCCAGAATGCGCCGGCGCATCGCGCGCCCAGCCGAGCGGGTTGTAGACGACAGTTTGTCCCGCCGCCTGCGCCGCGCGATTTGCCAGAAGCTTCATACTGCGATGCGTGATCTGTTCGGTCAGGTCGAGGCTGCGATGATAGGACAGCTTGCCGACGAAGCCGCACAGCCCTTCGCATTCGTCGTTGTCGTGGTGCTGCGCGGACAGCAATTCGCGCCACGCTTCTTCAAGCTCCCAGGTCGGGTACACGTCCCAGTGCGGGTACGGTCTGCCAAACAAACCCGTCATTGCCGAGAGCGATTCCGCCGTCAGCGCCGATTGTTCCGTCTGGCGGCTCAGGCGACGGAAGCGGTCGCCGTTCTTGCCAAGGCTCATTCCATGAAATACGTCGTTCATCGTGTAGCGCCGCGCGACCGCCGTCGCCCTCGCCGCTTCAAGGTACTCCGACAGCGTGACGAAGTGCAGATCGAATTTCGGATTTTGCATCAGCCGGCGCAGCGGCGGCAGCATCAGCTCAGAGCGGCACATCCAGTCGGGCGACGGCATGAGTTCGAGCCACTGAATAATGCCCGGCGTCGGCATCTGCTGAAGGTCGTCGCTTTCGAGCAGCAGCGCGAAATCCTCGGGCCACTGGTGCAGGTTGAGCGCGTTGCGCGACGCCGCCAGCAGGCGGCTGCCATCCATCCCCTCCCACCAGACGGCGGGCATCGCCTCGCGCGGCACGTGCGGCGTGTGCCACGTCCACTGGAAAAAGAGCGAACCATACTCGTAACCGACGCCGCGCAGCATCTGCGGAAGCTGCGGAAAGAAATCGAATTCCTCTTCCCAGAACGTCCGCGGGCGCACGCCGAGCGTTCGCATCGCCGCGCGCACGCCGTAAACGCGCTGGCGCACATTGGATTCGCCGCCGTGGAATAATCCATACGGCTGCCCATACGACGCGCCGACAACCTCAATCTGTCCGCGCGCGATGGCGTCTCTCAGTTCCGCCAGCGCTTCCGGCGCTTCGACTGCCATCTTCTCGTAGCCGATGCCGTCGAAGTTGATATTCCCCTTCGCGCCCGTCTCGTTGCAGAAGTGCAGCATGTCGCGCACCGAGTTCGGCAGAACGTTATAGCCCCACAGCCATTCCATATCGACCCAGTGCATGTGGTTGCCGAAGGTGTAATACAGCGGTATCCGCTCGGACGTCATCGGCTTATGCCCCCATCAGGTAGTCGATCATCTGACGCAGCAGAAATGCGCCCGCCGGGTTTGTCGCCAGCCCACGCACCTGATCGCCCGCGCCACCCCAGAAGCGCAGCGTCGATGCCAGCATCCACCCTGCCCCCCGCCGCGCCTCTACGATGTAATCGAGCGTCGTAAACAGGCGCGCGTCGAGCCGCCGCATGATGGGTGTAACGTCCATCTCCTGGAAGGCAGCGCTGTCAAAGGCGTGGTCGGTCGCCAGGTGATAAAACTGCAAATCCGCGTGACCCTCGTGCGGAAATGCTCGCATGATTGGGTGATCGTAAAGCAGCTTGATCGACTCGCGCCAGAACGGCACCGCTCGCGTCGGCAGCCCACCCTCGCCATTCTGGATCAGCACGGCTTTCCCGCCCGCCCGCAGATAGGCGTCCAGTTCCGGCGTGTACGCCCCGGCAATCACAACCTTCTCGTCACCAACTTGATCGACGGGAGCGGTGAGTGAATCTGCCGCGACACGCGGGTGGTGGACGGGAAAACTGAGCGTTTCCGCCGGGTCGTAAACTGACGCAGTGATGGACGAGAGCGCCGGGTAAATCCAGAGGTGCCAGTGATTGCGCACGCGCCCCTCAATCTCAACCTCAAATTCCCACTGCTCCGCCT
>CALMDI010000059.1 GCA_937864975.1 uncultured Chloroflexota bacterium
GACAGCGAAGGCACTCACGTCCACCCCGTTCGGGATGACCTCGACGTTGAGCGACGGATTGAGCGCCAGAAGCTCGTCCCGGTCTCGCGCCGAAACGACGACGGTGCGGCGGTAGGGCGCGAACATGAAGCGCTCAAACACCCGCGCGACACGCCATTGCAGATTGAGTGAAAGGCGACGGGGGAGGGGCATAATCCCCGCCTCTACCATCCGCCGCAGGTACAGGCTGTAGCTCTCGTAAGGCGTGATGACCGCCGGCAGACCGCCAAGAGCGTGAAAATACTCGTACACCTGCACGCCGCCGAAGACGTGCGCCACGTCGTAGTCGCGCGCGATCAAACGCCGCTGGATCGCCGCCCAGAATTCCGGCGACCCGGAGTCCTGGGCGCGGCGCGGAAAGCGCGTCGATGGCAGCGCCAACCGCCGCGCATACGCCAGCGGCGAGCGTTTCGGTTCGGAGTGAAGCTCGACGTGATCGAAATAGGCTTCGTAAAAACGGATTTCGTTCCAGTCCTCGACGCGATTGACGAACGCCAGCAGGTCAATCGTATGCCCGCGGGTGGAAAGCTCCCGCGCCAGGTGATAGACAATCAGGCGGTCGCCCAGATGCAGCGGGTACGGCGGGCAGCGCGAGACGAGGAGGATATTCATAGCAGAAACTTAACGCAAAGCCGCCCGGACGCAAAGGCGAAAGGGAATCGGAAGTGGGAAAAGATAAGGAGATGGCATGGTAGGAGCGACCGGCTCGGTCGCCCCATTGACGGAAGATCATCCTTTACCCACTTTATTGCCCCCTATCTCTCCATCGAAAGTCGGAGCAGAAAATCGTCCAGACGCCGGTTCAACGTTCAGGGCATGTACTCGATAATGGGGTTATTCGACGAGCAGCAAGGAGTGTGCCATGTTGGACAATCTTCTCGTGATCGGAATGCTCAGCATCACCCTTGCCCTGCTGATCGGTGCGGTCGTGTGGTCGGTCGGTTCCGCGCTGCTCGCGTACCGCGTCGAGCGGCGGCTGAATGCCGAGGGCGCAACCGCCGAAGCGCAGGTGGTCGAACGCCACGTCCGCTACAACCGGGAAATGCCGGAATACTTCGTGACCTATCGTTTTCAGGCAGAGACGCCCGATGGTAAAAGTGTGGATGTGACCCGCGACGCGAACGTATGGCTGACACAGTATGACCGCCTGTCGGAAGGGACGCGGGTCTGCGTCGATTATCTGCCGTCGAACCCCGAAGTCACCCGGTTTACGAAGTGCGATACACCTCTGGCGCTTCAAATCGTCTAAAGCAGTCCGAAACCTCCTGAACCCCGCAGAACACGGAAAACCCGGAGACGTTGCTCAATTTCCTCCGGGTTGTCCGTGCCCTCGGGGGTTCAATGGGTGAAACCAAAGGGCGCACGGCTGTGCGCCCCTACTGTGTTGATCTGTGCTAAGTCTTTACCTTCGTTTGGCTGAAAACCGAAAGCTGACCGCTACAAAATCGGCTCTTTCGTCATGTCCGCGTAATCGCAGGCAAGCTCGCGCCACGCGCGCCCAAGCCGCTTGAAGCCTTCCTCGATGTCGGCGGGCTTCTGCGCGGCGTAATTCATCCGCAGGCGAAAGCTGCCGCCGGAGCCGTTCCCATAGAACACGTTGCCAATCGCATAGGCTACGCCCATCTGAATTGCCGAGACGTAAAGCTCCGCGGCGGTGGGTCCGGTCTTGGGAAGCTCCACCCACAGATACAGCCCGCCCTGCGGTGTGTTCCAGCGCGCGCCCGGCGGCAGATGCTTATTGGCACACTCCAGCGCCACGTCGCGGCGGCGGCGAAGCTCGCGGTTGTTCCGTTCAAGCTGCTTCGCCAGAACCCCGCGTTCCAGCATCAGGTGAATGGCGCGCTGGTTCAAGCCCGGCGTGGAGATATCCGCCGCCTGCTTCACGCGCAGCAGCCGCTCGTAATGCGTGCTGTCGACGATGATGTAGCCAATCCGCATACCCGGCAGGAGCGTTTTGGTGAAGCCGCTCGCGTGAATGACGATCCCTTTTTCGTCCAGCGCTTTCAGCGGTGGCAGCCCTTCGCCCTCGAAGCGAAACTCGTTGTAGACACCATCTTCCAGAATCGGGACGTTGTACTCGCTGGCAAGATTCAACAACTGGCGGCGGCGGTGCATCGGCATCACGCGACCGGTCGGGTTCTGGAACGTCGGCATGACGTAGATCAGCCGGGGGCGATTGTCGAGAATGTAGTTTTCGAGCATATCGAGGCGGATACCGTCGTCGTCCATGTCGATGCCATGAAGCTGCACGCGCCGTATCCGGGCAATGTCGATCATGCCGAGATAGGTCGGGGTTTCCGTGACCAGCACGTCCCCTTCCGAGAGCACCGCCTGCACCACCAGATCAATCGCCTGCTGCGTGCCGCCGGTAATCAACACCTGATCGGGATTGCAGTGGATGCCGAGCGCGCTGACGTAATCGCGTACGCTGGCGCGCAGAGGATAAAATCCTTCGGGGACTTCGTAAGTCAGCGCTTTCGAGCCGTCCCGATCCAGCACGGTGTTAATCGCGTCGCGCAGGTGACTGACCGGCATGAACTCAATCGGCGGCGCGCCGTGACTGAAATTGATGACCCCCGGTTTGCGCGCCAGGCGCAGCATCTCGCGCAGCGAGCGATCCGGCGACGTGGGCAGTTCGGTTGTCGCTGGGTGCATCGCGTGCGTCCCGTTGGTCGACACCGCTGACGCTTCGCGGTCGCCCGCGACGAACGTGCCGCGCCCGGCGTGCGCGCTTAAAAAGCCCTCCGCGCGCAGCTCGGCGTAGGCGTTAACCACGCTAATCCGGCTGATATTCAATTGGCGTGCGAGGTCGCGGCTGGCTGGCAGGCGCGTGCCCGCGGGCAGCCCGCCGCCCTCGATCTGCGTGCGGACGTGCCGGATCAACTGCCGGTAGATCGGCTCTTCGCTGTCACGGTCAATCGGAACGGTAAAAGCAGGCGTACTGAGCATCAATGGACTCCTACCGCTGGCAGCTTTGGGAAAGCTTGGCGTGGAACCTACGTATCATCAACCATACCAATTGTACGCCGTTTATGTCCAAATGAGTCCATGTTGCCTATCCGTTTTCTTGCGAAAAAGCCTAACTTTTCCCGCGCGCCACTGACGGTATGATGAAGGAAGGTCTTTCATCTAGCGCAGTGGAGCCATCAATGGCGGATTTCCACGAAACAGCCCGTATCAAAATCAAAGAGCTTTCCGCGAAGAAGCCCGCCGTTCGCCGCGCTGCCGCCTATTACCTCGGCGAAGCGGGCGTGGACGAGGCGATCACCAAGCTCGTCAACGTCTATAAGAGCGATCCCGACGCCAGCGTCCGTAAGGCGGCAGAGTACGCCCTTGGCATGTTCAAAGCGGTCGAGGAAGCGCTGGCGCGCGGCGACGAAGAAACGGTCGTCACAAATTTGCGGCGTGTGGTCGACGAAGGCAAGCTCGGCAAGCGCCTGTCCATACCCACGCGCAGGCTCGCGCGCATCGAAGGAGCGCTCGGCGTCCTGTTCGCCGCGCTGGTGATCCTGAATTTCGTTCTTCCCGGTCTATCGACGCCGGGGGCTGTGCGCGGCGGGAACAGCGTCGAAGAAGCCGTCAGCCGTGAGACGGTCGCGGCGCAGATGCGCCTGCTCTATGACGGCGTTCGCAACGACGCGACGACCCTTCAAACCCAATTTCAGCGGGTTCTGGGCGGCGCGTCGCTCGATTGCTCCGCCTTCTTCAACGAGCCGTCGAGCTACGTTCTGCCGCCGTCGGCGCAGGTAGACTTCCCCGATCTGGTCGCGGCGGTCGAAATCCTGAACGCGGCGCGCGGCGGCGTGGCGGCGGTGAAAACGCGCTTCGATCAGGCGTGTTTTGAAGATCAGGCGGTGACCAGCGACGAAGTGGGCGAAATCCTCGCCCCGCTCGTCGAAGCCATGCGCCTGCTGCCGGTGGTCGAATCGACGCTGTTGACCGTGACGGAAGCGCCGTCGGAACAGCCCGCCCCGCAGGCGACGACGACCTCCGCGCCGGAGCCAACCGCAGAGCCGCCGACTCTGGAGCCACCGACTGTGGAACCGACCGCGATCGCTGCCAGCCCGCTGCCGCCAACGGCGACTCCCGCGCCGATCAACGTGATCGACGTGCGCGGGCATCTCGCGCCGCTGTACGGCATTATCGATAACGTCAGCGCGCCGCGCGGCGCGCTCGGCTTGCTCCACCAGTATTGGACGGATGCGGCGCGCGCGGGCGCGACCGACGCCTGCGACGACCCGACGCCGGAGATTCCCGACAGCTACGTCTTACCGCCGACCGATGCCGCCGCGTCTGCCGAACTGGCGCAAGCCGTCGAGCAGGTGAATTTCGGGCTTGACCGCGTGCGGCAGGGCTGGACACTGTTCCGCAGCGCCTGCGACGGCAACGCGCTCTATCAGAATTCACCGACCGGCTTGCAGGCAGCGAACGAAGCCACGAGCGCCTTCCGCAACGCGGATAGCCTGCTGGTGGTGGTGCGTAACGGGGCGTAAGGCAAAGGTAGTCAACCCCTCACCCCCTTGCCCCTCTCCCCTTGTGGAAGAGGGACAGGGGTGAGGGGTTCCATTACGTACACCCCTGCTCCTCGCACGGGATCATGTCGTTGTCCGGGTCGAGCGTGAAGTTCCCCGCCGCCAGACACGCCGCCGCCTGCTCGCACGTCAATTGGTTGCAAGTCAGGTTCAAGCCGGGACAGAAGACCACGTCCGGCACCAACTGCGGTACGGGCGTCGATACGCCCGGCGTGACGCCTACCCCCGGCGTCATCACGAAGCCCGGCGTTGGGAAGGCGGTGCTGACGCCCAGAATAGGCGTCACGTCGTAGCCCGTGGCAGGCTGCCCGGTCGCCAAGTCGATGGCTTGCGCCGGATCAGCGGTCGCGCCCACCGGATTGACGAGAACGGCGAAATCGCCAAACGGCGGCTCGGCGCGCGTCTGGAACTGCCCGCCAACGTCACTGACGATGAGCAGATAGCGTCCCGTCGCCGGAGCCGTCAGCACCATCTGCACCGGCACGCGCTGCACGGAGCCGGTCTGCACCGCGAGGAAGTTCGTCGGATTGTCGAAGGGGCTGACCGCCATGAACAGACTCGTATTGCCGGTCAGCGTGACCGCCGAAATCGTCAGCGATTGCCCCTGCGTGGCGTCGAAGCAGTAACCGGTCAGCGTGTCATCCGGCGTGAAGTGATCGACGTAAATGCGTCCAAGCTGGAGCAGCTTGAGAATGTCGAATGCCGTGTCGAACACGAACAGGCATTCGTCGGGACCCACCCCCTCGTCCGGCGGAATCAATTCGGTCAGGCGGCGACGCAGCTCCGCGAACTGCACGTCGGCACGATTGACCATGTCCAACGCCTGCCGCACGATTGCTTCCTCGACCGAGCCGCGCGAGCACAGGTCGATGAACAGGTCAATTGCCCCGCGCACGTTCGCCATCGCGTCGTTGAACTGCAATTGAACAGGATTGAGCGTGTCGAAAAACACCGCCAGCAGCGGGTTGGGCACATTGTAGCCGGTCGGGCGCGCCGGGAAACTGCCGCAGGTGGGCTGCCCGCCGATGGCAACGTTCGTCCACAGCCCGCGAATCGCGTCGAGCGAGGGCTGCGCGAGATTGATCCGGTCGCGCAGCAGGCGCAGCGTGCCCAGGTAATCCTCCGCCGTCGCGTTCGACATGGGCGGCGCTTCCGCCACGATTCCGTCAACCGGAAGCTGGTTGACGTCGACCGCGCCCTGAATCACGACCTCTTGCGCCGTCACCCATCCGAGCGTGCCGAGATAATTGACCTGAAACCAGGAATTGTTGACCGTGCGACCGAGCAGCGGAAAGACCGTCCGGCGCGGCGCGTTGGCGAGAATGGGGTAGGCGCGGCTCGGACCAGCGCGCACGCGCACGCCGTTATCCGGCAGTTCGCCCTGCACGGGGCTGGTCGCGCTCGATAGACCGGCGCGCGGGCTTTCAAAGCCTCCGTACGGCATGGTGCGGGGGTCGCGCACCGGCAGGCTGTTCACGTCGCCCGCCAGCACCGTCAGCACGGCGAGACCGATCCAGCCTTCCTCGCCGTTGAAGCTCACCCTGACCCACTCGTTATCCGGGCTGCGCGCCAGCGCGTCGGCGGTATAGCCCGCGTTGACGAACCCGATCACTTCCGCGCCGAGCGCCGGGATCAGGCGCACATTCACGCCGTCCCGGTTGACGAGCACCGTCACGCCGCTTGTCGTCGGCAACTGCTGCGCGAAGGCGACGCCGACGGACAGGCACAATATCGCGAGCACGAACGTGAGCCAAAAGGCAGGACGGCGCATTTCCCCCTCCCGGTGTGGACAACGCTCAGTATAGCGAGATTGCTTTTCACGCGATAGCAACCTCACAAAGGCGTTCCATTACGAATTAAAAGCGCCGTAGAAATTCAATCGCGCCGCGGGAGTGCGGTATACTGAAATGTGTTTGGAAATAACCGGAGGGAACAGGAGTGACGTCCATGAAACGATTTGCGCTGATGTTGGTCTTAACCAGTCTCGCGCTGGTGATCGCGGCGCCGCTCGCGGCGCAAACCGTGACGCCGGACGTATCGCAGCCGCCATCCATTAGCGTCTCCGACCAGCTTTCGCTGGATGGCGTCGTCACGGTGGCGAGCGTTTTCAGCCCGCAGCCGGGCTGGATCGCCATTCACGCCGATAACAACGGCGCGCCCGGCGCGGTCGTCGGCATCATGAACGTGCTCGGCGGTCTCAACGAGAATGTCCCGGTCGGCATCGACGTGCTGGGGGCAACGCCGACGCTGTGGGTAATGCTGCACGTCGACGACGGCACGATTGGCGAATACGAGTTCGACGGGCAGAGCGGCTTCGACAATCCGGTGTCGGCAGACGGTCAGGTCGTGATGCAGTCGTTCAACGTCACGGCGATTCGCGTGTTCGACCAGCGGCTGACGAACGATACCGCCGCCGTCGCGTCCACCATTTCGGCGCAGGGCGGCTGGATGGTCATTCACGCCGACAACAACGGCGCGCCCGGCGCGGTTATCGGCGCGTGGCTGTTGCAGCCCGGCACCTCGCCCGCGACGCGCGTGCTGCTCGACCCGGCGGGCGTCACGCCCATCCTATGGGCGATGCTCCACGTGGACGACGGCACGCTCGGCGTGTATGAGTTCGACGGACAGAGCGGTCTCGACGCCCCGGTGAGCGTGAACGGTCAGGTGGCGACCGCGTCGTTCAACGCGACGGCGCAGGATGTTGTCGTGACCACGGCGAATACGCCGCTCGACAATCCCAGTAACGCGCTCCCCTTTATCAGCGCCTTCAACCAGGACGCGCAGGGGGACGGCGTGATGTCGACCTTCGTCGTCAACAGCGTCCTTTCGGTGGGTCCCGGTTGGACTGAAGTTCACGCGGATAACGGCGGGCAGCCCGGCAAGTCGCTCGGCAGCACGCCCGTTCCCGACGGCGAGAGCGCCAACGTCCAGATACAGTTGAACGCGGCGGCGGACATCACCGCCCCGCCGACGACGCTGCCGGCGGTCGTGTGGCCTATGCTGCACACGGACGACGGCGAGATCGGCGTCTACGAATACCTGAGGCATCCGGGCATTGACCTGCCGGTCGTCGTCAACGGCGCGATTGTGACCTATCCGGTGTCCATCGTGCCGCCCGACCCGCTGCCGACGCTGACCCCGGAAGCGACCGTCGAAGCAACCCCCGAAGCAACGCCGGACGCCACCGACGAGCCGGAGGAAACCGCCGAGGCGACCGACGTTCCCACGGCGGAAGTGACCGACGTACTGGAAACGCCGGAAGCGACGGAGCCACCCGTGGACGTGACGGTTACGGTGGAACCACCAGTCGATGTTACCCCCCCGGTCGAGCCTCCCATCGACGTGACGGTGGAGGTCACGGTCGAAGCCTAGCAGTCAATGGTGCTGGTTAGCTTGACGTATTCCCCCACCCCAAACCCCTCCCCCACAAGGAGGGAGGGGCTTTTGAGAACGCTTCTGGACTCCCCTCCCTCTTCATGGGGGAGGGCGCTCAGGGGGTCAGCGCCTTCAGCGCTGACCGGAGGCAGCGAAGCTGCCCCCGCGCGGGGGTGGGGGATAATCGCAGCATCGACAGCTAGTCATTTCATAAACTGAACAGTGCGAAAGGGCGTAATAAGTAATCGCGCCCTTTTGATTCAGGCAAAATTGGTGAGTGTTTTATGAGAAACTATAAAAGGATTTTTGAACTCCATAGTCGTCTTTCACGGTTTCAGTCCTGAATCCGCGGATCGATTTTTGAGCCAGCGCCGGGCGCTTTCTTTCGCCTGCACAGGTATCCACGAAGCCTTCGGCATCGCACACCGTCAACCTTCAATAATCCCCATCTCCCATTTGGCTGCATCAAGACATCATGACGAGCGCGCGGGATAAATGCGGCGCGCATAAATCCAATGCCAGCGTCCGCGGCGTAATGTACTGCGAACCTGTGCACAGGGTTTTGCCACGGCAGTTGCCGCGGCGCGGCAGTTCCATCGCAAATTGCTAAGATGAAAAGAGGCTACCATGCAGTCCATGTCCCGTCGCAGCCTCCTCAAAGCCGGAACCGTGCTTGGGGGTGGCGCACTCGTCAGTTTCAATACGCTGTTTGGCTTCAGCCGCGTGCTGGGGCAGGAGATGGCGGACGACGACCTCCAGACCATTCTCAACGTCGCCTCCACGGCAGAACTCT